>CAMXSH010000098.1 GCA_947246475.1 uncultured Roseburia sp. | reverse complement strand
TGACCCGCATAAGCACTCACGTCAAAACCTGCGGTTTCTCCGTGTTCGTTACACTTATTTTATTATATACGTGTACGTGACCCGCATAAGCACTCACGTCAAAACCTGCGGTTTCTCCGTGTTCGTTACACTCACATAGACTTTTTCAGAATGCGGCTTGCCTGTTAACAGGCACCGCATTCTTTAAAAGTCTGCGTTCGTGCTTATGCGTTCATTGTATCACAGTCATTTTGAATTTTCCAGCAGATTTTCTACTGCCGCACCGATCTGCGCCTCCAGATCCCTCAGTTCCCCATCGTTGACCAGTACCCTTTTGCATAAACTCCGCAACGCAGCATTGCTGTGCTGGTTTCTCATAATGCTCTCCGACTTCTCTCTCGTATAGCCGCGGGAATCCATAAGTCTCTGGATACGGATCTCATCTTCTGTGACCACACCCCACACCTCATCACAAAGCTGATCACAGCCGGTTTCAAATAAGAGTGCAGTCTCCAGAATGAACAATCTTCTGTGGTCTCTCCCGGAGATCCTCCTGCGGATCTCTGAGAGCACAAGGGGATGTACGATAGCATTGAGCCGTCCCAGCTGGTCCGGATCACAGTATACCTGACGCGCCAGACGCTCTCTGTCGACCTCTCCCCCAGGCGAGAGTATGGCTTCCCCAAAGGTCTGCCGTATTCTCTCATAGCCCACTGTTCCTGGTCTCATAACCTCATGCCCCAGCTCATCCGCCATACAGACCACTGCATCGTGCTTTCGTCTGAGAATGTCCAGCACCGTGGATTTACCGCTGCCCACACCTCCGGCAATGCCAATGACCTTACTGCTATTTTGCCTCATACCAGGAATTTCCTCTCTTTACTTCTGCAATCAGCGGCACACGGAGCTCTGCCGCTGCCACCATCTCATGCTCTAAGATCTCCGTCACCTCGTCCACTTCCGATTCCCTCGTCTCGATCAGGAGTTCATCGTGTATCTGCAGGATCAGGCGGGATTTCAGATTCCGTTCCCGGAGTTTCTGATCTACATGGATCATGGCGATCTTTATAATATCTGCCGCCGTTCCCTGGATCGGTGAATTCATGGCGATACGCTCCCCGAACTGCCTCTGCATAAAATTCTTGGACTCAAGCTCCGGGATTGGACGCCGGCGTCCAAACATTGAAGTGACATACCCTTTGCTTTTCCCCATATCCACCAGGGAATCCATATATTCTTTTACCTTAGGATAGGTGTGAAAATAATCTTCAATGTACTGCTCCGCCTGCTTCTTCGTGATATTCAGGTCTCTGGAAAGCCCAAACCCACTGATTCCGTACACGATGCCAAAGTTCACTGCCTTGGCATTTCTTCTCTGAAGCTCCGTTACCTCTTCATAGGGGACATGAAAGACAAGGGCCGCCGTAGTCCGGTGAACATCCGCATTTTCCCGGTATGCCTCGATGAGCCTCTCATCGCCAGACATATGCGCCAGTACCCGGAGTTCGATCTGGGAATAGTCGGCATCCAGAAATACACAGCCTTCCTTTGGCACAAATACCTTGCGGATCTGCCTGCCGAGTTCCATCCGGATCGGGATATTCTGCAAATTGGGTTCGGTACTGCTGAGCCTTCCCGTCGCCGTAATGGTCTGGTTAAAGGTAGAGCGTATCCTTCCATCCATATCAATAAAGGCAGAAAGCCCGTCAGCATAGGTAGATTTGAGCTTTGTGAGCTGGCGGTATTCCAGTATCATCTCTACGATGGGACTCTCAAAACGGAGTTTTTCCAGCACTTCCGCTGAAGTAGAATAACCAGTCTTTGTCTTTTTTCCATAGGGCATCCGCAGTTTCTCAAAGAGAATGACACCCAGCTGTTTCGGGGAATTGATATTAAACTCCTCCCCTGCCAGGTCATAAATCTCCTGCTGCAGTACTTCTATACGCTCACCAAGTTTGTCTCCGTATTCACGGAGCGCCTCCCGGCGCACTTGGATTCCCTCCTGTTCCATATGATAAAGGGTAAATACCAGGGGCATCTCGATCTGCGCAAACAGATCATAGGATTTCATCCTCTTTAACTTGCGGTGCAGCGATTTATAAGCTTTGAGATTCACCAGTGCACAGTAACAGCCATACTTCACAAATTCATTCCGGGATCCCTCATAAGCACGGTATTCACTCATCTTTCCAAAATGCTGGCTATAAGGAGACATCATTATCCCCGCATACTCTGCGGCGATATCTTCCTCAGCAAACCCCTTTTGTACTGGATCTGCAATATAGGCTGCCAGCGCCGTATCAAACATCTGGTCAGCACCAGCCTCCGGCAGAAAATCCAGCTGGCGTTTCAGGTCACTGGCGATCAGAAGTACTCCCTGGGATACCAGGCGCCCCAGCTGTTCCCTTACCAGTTCTTCCGTGATCCAATCCCTGCCATGGCAGAATACCACATCTTCCTCGGAAGCACAGAGCACCATAGCTGCCAGCCTTTTTTCTTCTTCCATAAACAAGGACATCTGACCATCCTCCCCAGATGTCATATCCTCTTTGTTTTTAAAAATGATCTTTACTGATATACTGCCTGCCTTCTGACAGCCCTCGATCACTTTGATAAAATCTTCTTTCTTATCCACTTCACGGAAGTTCTTCTCGATAGACAGGTCCCCGCCAGTATCCCCTTGAAAACGGCTCATCATGGACTTGAACTCCAGCCTCTGGATCTGCTGGTAAGCCTCTTCCGTGAAAATATTGGTGATCCTGCAGTCTGCCGGTTTGATGCCAAGCCGGCAGTCTGTCTTGATCGTCGCCAGTTTTTTGCTCATCCTGGCAAGCTCTATATTATTTTTTACCGCCTGTCTGGCGCGGTTCGGCGTAATCTCCTCCACATGTTCAATGGCGTTTTCTACTGTGCCAAACATCGTAAGTATTTTTACCGCTGTCTTTTCTCCCACTCCTGGTACTCCTGGGATGTTGTCGGAGGCGTCCCCCATAAGCCCTTTCAGGTCAATGATCTGGGAAGGCGTCACCCCATACTTTTCAATAACCTGGGCGCTGTGATAGTCTTCGACTGTTGTCTTGCCGCCCTTTGTCTTCGGAATACGAATCTTGATCCGGTCCGTGGCAAGCTGAAGCATATCCCGGTCTCCGGATACCAAAGACACCTCAAACCCCTGGGCTTCCCCCGCTTTCGCCATGGTTCCCAGGATATCATCCGCCTCGATCCCTTCCTGTTCCTTCATAGGAATTCCCAT
>CAMXSH010000097.1 GCA_947246475.1 uncultured Roseburia sp. | reverse complement strand
GCTGTAGCCCTGGCGTGGGAAGCAGCGTGGAGGAAGGAACGGCTGTCGATATGGTAGTGAGCCGAGGACCAAACCAGCAGCCTACAACTCCTGAGCCGGACGACGATGACGCTACATCTTGGGAGTAGAGGAAGCTTATGCAGGGGAAGATTGTGAAAGGAATTGCCGGATTCTACTACGTACATGTAGTAGAATCCGGTGTTTATGAATGTAAGGCAAAAGGAATATTTCGTAAAGAGAAGGTTAAACCTCTGGTTGGAGACAATGTAGAGATTGAAGTGTTAAAGGAGGCAGAAAAGCAGGGGAATATTATCCATATATTTCCGAGAGAGAATGAGCTGGTACGTCCGGCAGTTGCCAATATTGACCAGGCATTGGTGCTATTTGCCGTACTTCGTCCGACTCCCCATTATAACTTGCTGGATCGTTTTCTGGTGATGATGGAGATGCAGGGCATCGACACCGCCATCTGTTTTAATAAGTTAGACATTGTTACGAAGGAAGAAGAGGTGCAGATGCTGGCGGCATATGAAAAATGCGCCAGTAAAGTGCTTTTCGTCAGCAGCAGGGAGAATATCGGCATGGATCAGATCCGCCAGCTGCTGGAGGGAAGGACAAGCGTACTTGCGGGACCTTCCGGGGTTGGAAAGTCTAGTATACTCAACAAGATTTTCCCAGATGCCGCCTCCCAGACTGGAGAGGTCAGTGAAAAGATCGGGAGGGGAAAGCATACCACGAGGCATTCCGAACTTTTTTGTGTGGGAGAGGGGACCTATCTGTTTGATACACCGGGATTCAGTTCCCTGCGGGTTCCCGAAATGGAGAAGGAAGAACTTAGGAAGTATTTTACGGAGTTTGCTCCCTATGAGGGCGGCTGCCGTTTTATGGGATGTACCCATACCCATGAGCCGGACTGTAAGGTCAAGGAAGCACTGGGCCAGGAACAGATCAGCCCGGTGCGCTATGAAAACTACGTACAGATGTACGAGGAGCTGAAGGAGTGGGAAAGGCGTAAATACAACTAAAGGAAAGGTCAGGTATTTTTATGGTTTACAAAATATCACCGTCGATTCTTGCCGCAGATGTATCCAGGTTTGGGGAGGAGCTTGCTGCGGTGAGCCAGGCAGGGGCAGACTATATACATATTGATATCATGGATGGCATGTTTGTACAGAATATTTCTTTTGGCGTGCCGGTTGTAGAGGGAATCCGTAAATGTGTGGACACTTTTTTTGACGTCCATCTGATGGTTCATGAGCCCATACGCTATATCCGGGATTTCGCAGAAGCTGGAGCGGATGGCATCACGGTCCACGTCGAGGCCTGTGAGGATTTGGAGGCGACCATTGATGAGATACATAATTATGGGAAAAAAGCAGCGGTATCCATAAAGCCCCGGACAGACATTGATACCATACTGGACATCCTTCCTAAGGTATATATGGTATTGGTCATGACGGTGGAACCGGGCTATGGCGGGCAGAAGATCCGAAGAGATACCTTTGATAAGATCCTCCGTCTGCGTCAGTACATAGACGAACACAATCTGGATGTGGATATCGAAGTAGACGGCGGTGTGGATCTGGATAATGTCAGGGAAGTGCTGGATGCCGGAGCCAATGTGGTCGTTGCCGGCACCAAGGTTTTCCATGGGGATGTGGAAGAGAATATGAAAAATTTCAGGAGGATTCTGGAGCAGTACGGATAAGTCCTGTTATGAATAAGATAAAGGAGTGCATTTGATTCTCTGGTAATGGAGAAAATGCACTTCTTTTCTTTGGGCACCGAATGCTAATTTTGTTTTAGGTTAATTTCGTATCCTGTCTTGATGTTGTGTTAAAACTATGATATATATTTATATATAAGACACAATAAGAGGGGTACAGATTATGTTTCAGATTGCAATTTGTGATGATGAGATAGAGGAATTAGATAAAGCGGAACAAATATTGGAGATCTACCGGAAACAGCATAAAACATGTGATTTTTCTGTTCAGAGATTTACAGATGCGGAAGAAATGCTTCAGAAGATACAGAAAAAAGAATATGCACCGGATCTCTTATTTATGGACATTTATCTGCCGGATAGACTGGGTATCGATGTGGTGAAAGAACTCCGCGGGATGGGTAACGGGTGCCGGATCATTTTTGCGACTACTTCTACGGAATATGCTCTGGAGGCATTTCGTGTGAATGCTGACCAATATTTTGTCAAACCTATCATGGAAAAGGAACTGTTTCCTGTTCTGGATAAGCTTTTTGAAAAGGCAGGGAGGGAACAGAAAAAATGTCTGTCACTGCAGAATGGCAGCAGGATCCATAAAGTATCATTGCAGGACATCGTATTTTGTGAGGCACAGAAAAAGAGCCAGAACATTTATCTGGCGGATGGGGGGCAGCTTCAGGTCCGTATGACCATGACGAAGATTTATGATCTGCTTGCCGGCAGTCCGGAGTTTGTGAAAGTGGGTATCAGCTATATCATCAATCTGGAACATGTAGACAGCCTGAATACAAGGGAATTGCAGATGGATAACGGAGAGACGATTTATCTTCCCAGAGGTTCATACCACCCTTTGCGGGAGAGTTACTTTGGGTATTACTGCGAAGAGAGGCTGTAAGTTCTGATTTGCAAATGGTACCCTGAAAAGTGCAGTTTGTGCTAAAATACTTTTCTTATGAGCTTATTTTATTTAAAATAAAACCAGTACATAGAAGTTTTAGAAGTGCTGGTTTTTTTGTGCTGGTATTTTGGAATGGAGGAAGAGATGTTAGGAGGTTCTATCTGGGTGGCGGCCCTGCGTAATGTCATGGGGGCAGGACTGATGATGGCAGTATTTCTGCTGCTGGATCGTCCCAGGCTGTCCCTGAAAAAAACGATATGGTGTTATTCCCTGTTCGGCATGGCGGCGGTAGTCTGTTTCAGTTTATGGTATCTGGCTGACAAGGAAAGTTTTGTACGGTTTTCAGGCATGCTTTTGTTGCCGGTAATGGGAATCTTTTGCGTGAAGATGAGCCGGGATACCTTATATCTTTCGCTGTATAAACTGACCATTGGATTTTATCTTCTTTCCCTGACGGTTTTTTGTGGCATTGATGCTTCGCGTATCTGGTTTGGGGAGGATATGTGGGCGGATATTATAATCCGTCTGGTAATGACTGTGATAATTCTTTTTCTGATCGCCGCTAAGGTCCGCAGAAGTTTTCTGGAGGGGATTGATTATCTGCGGGAGGAGATGGACTGGTTTAGCAGTGTCACCGTAGTCCTTTCGATCCTGATCGCTGCTATTGCTGCATTCTGGCCGGGAAGGCATGATTTTTCCATGTTTCATGTGATCAGGACAATATTATTGTTTTTTATGGCAGGTATCATTCAGTATACGGTTTTCCAGCTTTATCTGCACAGAGGAAAGGAATGGCGTTAT
>CAMXSH010000096.1 GCA_947246475.1 uncultured Roseburia sp. | reverse complement strand
AAAGGAATGGCGTTATCATGTGGAGAAGGAGCTGCTGGAAACCAATGAGCGTTTTATTTACCGTCAGCTGGAGCTGATGAACGAGTCCAAAGAGCAGGCGGCGAGAATCCGGCATGATATCCGCCATCACTGTCTGCTGATTGAGGAATATATCCGGAACGGGGAGAACGATAAACTGCTTGCTTATGTGAAGCAGTACAGGGAAGATGTAGAGAACCGGGAGCCAGAGTGCATCTGTGGGAATGAGACCATCAGCAGTATTCTGACCGTCTATGCCAGGCGGGCGAAGAAGGAAGATATCGAGGTGACCATGCAGGTTCAGGTGTCAGGGGAGATTACCGTCCGGGATACGGATCTGGTTGTGATCATTGCCAATATTTTTGAAAATGCCATCCATGGCTGTATGGCTTCCCTTGTCCCAGAGAAAAAAATCCATATTCAAGTGGCCCGCAAGGGAAAAAAGATCGTGGTCCAGTGCAGGAATACCTGTGGGGAAGATGTAAGATTGAAAAACGGGGTGCCGGTCTCAGAGCGGGGCATCGGGATATCCAGTGTGTTAAAGGTAGTATCCTATTATCATGGGGAGGCAGAGTTTTCAATAGAAAATGGGATGTTTATCGCCAGAATTTTGTTGAACCTGCCACAGAAACAGTGAAATAAATAGAAATGGAGAGAGTTATGAGAAAGACGATTAAAGGAAAATTGACGATCAGTGTCATATTTATTGTTGCGCTAAGTATTATCCTGACAACGGTGGGAATTGTCATCGTGGCGGGGAAGCATTTGATCCAAAATCAGACAGAGGCTGTGCAGCTGAATGCTGATCGGTATGCCAGAGAGATCAATACATGGATCGAAAATGAGAAGATGCTGGCAGAGGGAGCAGCCAACAGCATTGAGGCGGCTGGAAATAAGGATGATGCGTTTATTCAGTCAGTGATGGACACCTATGCAGAAGGCAGGGAAGAGCTGTTAAATCTTTACTGCGGCACAAAAGACAGTAAGTTCATTCAGTCGAACCAGGACGCTGAAATACCCGATGGATATGATCCAGTACAGCGTGGGTGGTATCAGCAGGCAGCGGAAAAAAAGACCACTATCGTGACAGACCCCTATTGGGATGTTCTCACTAATCAGATGTGTACTACCATCGCTTCACCTGTTTACATAGAAGGAGAGCTGGCAGCAGTTATTGGCCTGGATGTGACGCTGGCTACCGTGACGGATCTGACCGGAAGCATTAATTACGAAGAGGGTGTATATGGATTCCTGGCAGACAGCAGCGGGCAGTATGTGGCTCATAAAAACAAAGATTATGAACCGAAAGAGGACAGCGCAGTGAAAGTGGCGGATATCATGCCAGGACTGTCAGATCTGATGGGTGACACAGAACATGGTGTGGTAAAGAGGCAGGACTATGATGGCAGGGAGTGCTATTTTGCGGTCTCAGTCATAGAGGGCAGCAGCTGGAAACTGGGTGTGGTGGTACCGACTGCCAATGTCTTAAGTTCCCTGACAGCCATGCTTGTGGTGGCGATCGTGGTGGCGCTGGTGGTCATCGCTCTTGTCACGGTGTTTATGGCGGGGCTGATCGGCAGGATGCTGGCGCCAGTACAGATGTTAAAGCAGTTTGCCTCAGGAGATTTTTCAGAAAATACAGTTAGTGAAAAAGGAATTCCAAAAGAATATAAGGATGAGACAGAGCAGATCCACAAGGCGACGTCGGAGGTAAAACAGCAGATCCGGGGCATTATTCTGAATACGAAAGAGGAAGCAGAGAGCATAGGAACCATTGCGGAAGGAACGTCTACGGAGATGGCAGTGCTCACCCAGGGAATATCTGACATCCTGAATTCCGTGGTGCAGGTGATGAAGCAGACCACCGAGGCAAATGAACTGGCAGAAAATATAAAGGTTACAGGACAGGAATTAGGTATTTTGGTAGAAGACGTGGCAAAGAAGGCGGGAGAGGCGGCAGAGCAGTCAAGTGATATCATGAGCCGTGCCGGAAAGCAGCATGAAAATTCAGAAAGATCGGAGAGAGAAGCAGTTTCTCTCTACAGTGAGACGAAAATTGAACTGGAAAGAGCTATTGCGGACAGCCAGAGGGTGCGGGATATTGACACACTGACTGAGGAGATTCTTTCTATCAGTTCTCAGACGAATCTCCTGGCGCTGAATGCTTCCATCGAGGCGGCGAGAGCCGGGGAAGCAGGGAAGGGATTTGCCGTGGTGGCAGATGAGATCCGCCAGCTGGCAGACAATTCCAGAGAAGCTGTGGATAAGATCCGGCAGGTGACAGAGGACGTGGTACAAAATGTATCTGTGCTCTCTGGCAGATCCAGAGAAGTATTAGAATTTATGAATGAAAAGGTGATGAAGGACTATCAGGGCATGACGGAGCTGGCGAGAATGTATAAGCAGGATGCCGTATTTTACAGCGGAATCTCCAGTGATCTGGGGACAGCTTCCAGGCAGATGAGCGTCAGCATGGAGGGGATCAATGCGTCGCTCCAGTCGATCGCGGCCCTGGTGGGAGAGATCAAGGTGTATATGCAGGGCATGGAACAGTCCGCCCAGAGTTCCAATGAAAATTCTAATGCTGTACTGGAGAAGATGGAAGAATTATTCCGGCTGAGTGAACTCTTGAACCAGACGGTGGCATCCTTTAAAGTTTAAGGAAAATACATTTGTTTGATAGAGCGGGAAAATAAATAGATGCAGGCTCATTTTTGCACAGAAGACCAGGTGCAGAAATGAGCCTTTTCTATGTGGGGGAAGCTCGACGGCAGGATGAAACAGGGGTCAAGACCGTGCCGTCGAGCCAGATTGGGAAAGGGGGTCTATTTGATTGGAATATTACTTATTATTCCGATTTGGAGGAGGTCCCATTCACGGATAACAATGCTTTGGTGGTGGCAAGTATTACTTCCAGCTGTCCGTTGTCGCATCGGGTTAAGAGACGTTCAATCTGCTGGTATGTATTATCGGTTATATTTTTATTTGGATAAATCACAGTATCTGCCGAAAGGTTAAAATAATGTATTACCTTTTCAAAGATCTCGTAACTGGGGTTATTCCGAAACCGCTCAAGGTCTTTTAAATAGGATAAAGAGATATCAAGTATTTCTGCCAATTCCGCCTGGGTAAGTTTTTTATCCATTCGTGCATTCTTCAAAACTGTGCCAAAGGGTTTTGGATTATAATTCATGGTAAAACCTCCTAACAAGCATGTTAATACCATACATTAAGAAAGTAAAAATGGAGAGACAATACTTTTTTGGCATGGTGTAAACGTACTTTTTTCTTTGAATTATAGGGTAAGAAAAGTGGTTGTTGGAGTTGTATTTATAAGTGGGGGGAGGGGGAAGATATATGGGAGCTTTGGGGAGTGAAGAATGCTGGAGGCACAATGAGAATTTGGAAAGCTAAGTTGCCAATTTAGATAAGTTTTGTTTATTTTTTGAAGGATTTGCGTTGGCGAATAATGATATAAGTAAAGAGGCGGAGCAAAATTTGAATTCGTTCTTTAAAAGGAATATGCTTACAGCCTGATAGAAAGCGAGGGATAGAGATGGTGATAAACAAGA
>CAMXSH010000095.1 GCA_947246475.1 uncultured Roseburia sp. | reverse complement strand
GATCTCCATCGAGCATGTTGAAAAACCGTCTGACGCTTTGAAGGTAGGACAGGAAATTACTGCAAAAGTCGTTGATTTCAACGAAGAGGCAAGGAAGATTAGTCTTAGTATTAAAGCACTGGAGATTGAAAATCAGAAAGAAGCAGAAGAAATTCCGGCTGACGAGACAGCATCGGAGATGGTAGAAGCTGATAACGCGGGGGCAGAAGAAGAGTAATTCTGTGTTCCAATGATTTGAATTTGCTGGTGTATATCTATGTTAAATAATTATGAAGATTTTAAGAAAGAGTTTTTTAAGATTTCCAAGATCGACCTGAGTTCCTATAAGGAAAACCAGATGAAGAGAAGGATTGATAACTTTATCGCAAAGAATCAAAGCACGGGATATGCCGACTTTCTTAAGAGGATCCAGAAAGACAGTGATCTTTATGATATGTTTATTACGTATCTGACTATCAATGTTTCGGAATTTTACAGAAATCCGGCGCAGTGGACGACTCTGCAGAAGGTTATCATTCCTCATCTTCTTGATTGTTTTGGTAAAAAGCTCCGGATCTGGAGCGCTGCCTGTTCTACTGGTGATGAACCCTATTCTCTTGCTATGGTACTGAGTGATTATATCTCTCTGAACCAGATCGAGATTATTGCTACCGATATGGATAAAGAGGTCTTATCGAAGGCAAAGCGTGGATGCTATAATGAAAAGAGCATCAAGGGACTTCCTGATAAATATATCAATAAATATTTTCAAAAGGATGAACATGGGCTGTATCATGTAGTGGATTCTATAAAGAAATGTATCACTTTCCGACAGCATAATCTTTTAAAGGATTCTTACATAGCAGACGTTGACCTGCTTGTATGCAGAAATGTTCTGATTTACTTTACCGATGATGCAAAGGATGGGATTTATAAAGGATTTGTGAAGAGTCTTAAAAGGAATGGAATTCTTTTTGTGGGCAGCACAGAACAGATCATTGGTCCAGACCGTTATGGTCTTGAGACATTTCAATCCTTTTTCTACAAAAAACTTTAAGAGAAGAAAATGTGTTAATAAGCCACTCGAACCATATCGGGTGGCTTTAAATAAGAAAAGAGGTAAAAGTGAAGGCAATTGCCGGTTCGGAAAAACCTCACCAGGCAATTGTACGCCAAGTGTCAAAAGTTCGTGACACCTGGCTCCCTTCACTTCATCGTTTGTGTCTGCGTTGCAGTCACAAACTTGAGATGTGCAAAAAAAAAGCGCAGAAAAGAGGTAATTATGGAAAAGATTATTGTTGCCCTGGATGCCATGGGCGGAGATTATGCGCCGGAGCAGACGGTGAAGGGAGCTGTCAATGCAGTGAACTCCTCTAGGGAGATCAAAGTGATCCTGGTGGGAAAACAGGATCTGATCCAGGAAGAGCTGGCAAAGTATGAATATAACAGTGATTCCATTGAGGTGGTCCATGCCGAAGAGATCATTGATATGGGAGATGTGCCCACGGCAGCGATCAAAAATAAAAAGGATTCCTCTCTGGTGGTGGCGATGCGGCTGGTCCGGGACGGAAAAGCGGATGCCGTAGTTTCTGCGGGAAGCACCGGTGCGATCCTGGTAGGCGGGCAGCTGGTAGTGGGGCGTCTTAAAGGGATCAAGAGACCGCCGCTGGCGCCTTTTGTGCCGACGACAAAGGGATTTTCCCTGCTCATTGACTGCGGCGCCAACGTGGACGCCAGACCAGAGCATCTGGTTCAGTTTGCCCAGATGGGATCTATTTACTATGAAAATGTAATGGGGAAAAAGAATCCTACGGTGGGCCTCCTCAATATTGGAACGGAAGAAGAGAAGGGGAACCAGCTGGTGAAGGATACCAAACCATTGTTGAAGGAATGTAAAGGAATCAACTATATCGGCAGCATTGAGTCCCGTGAGATCGTGCGGGGGGCGGCAGATGTCATCGTCTGCGAAGCATTTGTAGGAAATATTGTGCTGAAATTTTTCGAGGGACTTGCTTTGACGATGTTTGATAGTCTCAAGCAGGGATTGTTATCCAGTCTGCGGACAAAGATTGGTACGCTTCTGGTCAAGCCTGCACTGAAAGGATTAAAAAAGCAGTTTGATACGAGCAGCCAGGGCGGTGCACCCCTTCTTGGATTAAAGGGACTGGTGGTAAAAGCCCATGGAAATTCTACCTGCAAGGAGATTGAGATCGCCATAAAACAGTGTGTTTCCTTTAAAAAGCAGGGAATAAACGAAAAAATTAAAGAAAGCATTTGTGATTGATATGAAGGACATCGAAGAATTTGAAGACCGGATCGGTTATGCATTTCATAATAAAAGACTTCTGCAGAATGCACTGACCCACAGTTCTTTTGCCAATGAGAGGCACTGGACGTACAACAAGAATAATGAAAGACTGGAGTTTTTAGGAGATGCCGTGCTGGAACTGGTGAGCAGTGATTTTATTTTTCATGAGCACAGCAGTGATATGGAAGGTGAGATGACCAAGCTCCGTGCCAGCCTGGTCTGTGAGAGAAGCCTGGCAGATTCTGCCCGGCAGATAGGGATTGGACCTTTTATTCGGCTGGGAAAAGGCGAGGCTGCCACCGGAGGCAGGGAAAGGGATTCCATCCTGTCGGATGCCTTTGAGGCGGTGATCGGCGCCATGTATCTGGATGGCGGTCTGGAGACGGCGAAGTCTTTTGTGAAACGTTTTGTGCTCTCTGATATAGAGAATAAAAAGTTATTTTATGATAGCAAAACGGTGCTGCAGGAGATGATCCAGGCACAGGGAACTGGCAGTATCTGCTATGAGCTCATATCGGAGACCGGACCGGATCACGCGAAAGTTTTTGAGGTGAATTGTCTGCTGGATGGAACATGTCTTGGGACCGGAACGGGACATTCCAAAAAGATGGCAGAGCAGAATGCTGCCTATGAGGCCTTATGTAAGATGAAGAATATGAAATGATTGGAGTTTGTTTATGTATCTGAAAAGTATCGAAGTTCACGGATTTAAATCCTTCGCCAACAAACTGGTGTTTGAGTTTCACAACGGTATAACTGGTATCGTGGGACCAAATGGGAGCGGGAAGAGTAATGTGGCTGATGCCGTCCGCTGGGTTCTGGGAGAGCAGAGTGCCAAACAGCTTCGCGGCGCCAGCATGCAGGATGTGATCTTTGCCGGAACAGAGCTTCGCAAGCCTCAGAGTTATGCCTATGTGGCGCTGACGATCTCCAATGAGGATCATAAGTTAAATGTGCCTTATGAGGAAGTCCAGGTAGCGAGACGGGTATACCGTTCCGGGGAGAGTGAATACCTTCTCAATGGTGCGGCATGCCGGCTGAAGGATGTACAGGAACTTTTTTTTGATACCGGAATCGGAAAAGAGGGGTACTCGATCATTGGTCAGGGCCAGATTGATAAAATCCTCAGCGGTAAGCCGGAGGAGCGCCGGGAGCTTTTTGATGAGGCGGCAGGAATCGTAAAGTTTAAGAAGAGAAAGGCAACAGCAGAGAAGAATCTGGAAGCGGAGAGCCAGAACCTGCTCCGTGTCAGTGATATCCTGACGGAGTTGGAAAAACAGGTAGGTCCTTTGGAAAGACAGTCGGAGAAGGCGAGAGAATATCTGCGGCTGAAGGAAGAGCTCAAAAAATATGAGATCAGTTTGTTTATACAGGATTATGACAGCTGCCAGGAAGATCTGCTGGAGACAAAGACCAACATCTCTAATGCGGAGAAAGAACTAG
>CAMXSH010000094.1 GCA_947246475.1 uncultured Roseburia sp. | reverse complement strand
CAGTTCCCCAGTAGTCATCTCACCCTGCAGCACATCCACGCCGCCAAAATAAACCACCAGGAATACACCAGCTCCCATCAAAAAGCTTACTCCCGGATTGAAAACCGCCCAAAACACCTCATTTCTCGTCTGCACGTGGCAGAATTCCTGGGAGAGATGATTAAATTTAACCTTCTCTGCCTCTTCTTTTCCATAGGACTTTACTACCCGCATTCCCGATATAACATCCTGCAGGTTGCTGTTGACATCATCACTTTTTTTCCACTGCAGATGAAACCGACGATGGATATTTTTACGGAAAAGATAGGTGATCACTACCGCAAAAGGGATAAAGATAAAGCTAAGCAGCGACAGCTTTACACTTAGCGCCAGCATAAATATAATGTCGCAGGCAAAGATAAAACACACCGTAAACATATTGCAGAAAGTCCGCTCCATAAAGTCACGGATCTTTCCTGTATCAAATACGATCCGGTTCATCAGCTCTCCCGGCCGTCTGTCATTGATAAAACTCAGGGAAAGGATCTGGATCTTAGCGAATAGTTTTTCCCGCAGGTCCTTAGCTATTTTCGCCCCCAAAACCGTACAATAATAACTTTTCAGTATATTGATTACCACGATCCCCACACTTAGGAAAAACATGATACCCAGGCAGGTAAATGCCACTCCCATGCCTCCACTGCCATTTGTAAGCACATCATCCACCAGGTGTTTCTGTACCTCAGGATTTAAAAGTGTCACCACTGCCGCCAGGATCATCAGAACAATGATACCTATAAAATCCTTTTTATAAGGAGCTGACATTTTCAGAAAACTCCTCCAGAAACCGCCCTCTTTAGAACAATGGGGACAATATCTGGTGCCTGGTATCGCCCGTCCGCAGTCAGGGCAGATCTTCTCATATTCACTGCTGATAACCTCTTCCTCCCTGCCTGAGATCAGAATGTTGATCCCACGCGCCACATAGGCATACCGGGACAGATGTTTGGCAGAATACTGCACGATGTACCGCTGTACTCCGTTGTGCTCCAGCACCAGAAGCCCGCAGCCGATCTTCGCTTCTGCCCTGGCATTCCGGCACTCCGAGAGGGGGATCTTTTCTTTTAGTTCTCCCTTCTGGATCACCCAGAGATGTTTTGTGCTGACTGCCAGATAGGAGTCTGGCAGCCATTTACTGTTCTCTGCCACATCAAAGGGAACGGTATAATATATTCGTTCTCCCTGCTCCAGCCGGATACAGGAAGCTGCCGATTCCGGCAGATCAAATTGTAATATCATTACTACCTCCATTCAGGAGCGTATGCGACGAGACGACGAGAAATTCGCGAAGGCGATTTCTCGTCTGTCATCAATACTATTTGTGAGCGCTCCAAAGAACCAAAGGTTCTTCTCACAAATAGTTGTGTGAAAAATCAGCTATCGAGCTTATTTTTCACACTACCTCCATTCAGAAACAAAGCATTTACAGGAACAGATCCAGCTTCCGCTGTTCTTTCTGGGACAGCTGGAATACATCGGGTATCTCAAACCGGTTTTCATCAAGATCCGTGATCAGCAGCCTGCTGTCAGTCAGACGCACCACGGCATTGCCTCCCATATTGATCGTAAACCGGCACTCTCCCCGGTCCGTCATCACATGAAAATATGCGTAGCCGTACTCATCCTTGATATCCATGATCTTCTGGATCACCGGCGTAAAATAGTGAAGGTTCAGCTGCTGCTCCAGCATCTTCTTTGTATCTTTTGATACCTGTTTCAAATCTGCAATCACTCCGATCTCCTTGGAGCGTTCCTCCACTGTCCGGATGGAAATAAACTGATCTGGCTCGGTAAAGGGAAACAGGCGGATCACCTGCACACGGTCCCATTTTTTTCCGTCATATTCCAGGCTGACAAATCCACCCTCTGTTCTCTGAAATACTGCATTTTCCTTCGTTAGATAACGGAGTGCTGTCATTTCTTCTACTTCCTTCTCCATCTGCTCTATCTTAAATTCTTCTGCCATTTTACATCTCTCCTTTCAGTGCGAGGGATTTGGTCTGAAGCTCCATCAGTTTGAAGTAAATACCTCCCAGTGCTTCCAGTTCACGGTGAGTTCCCTCTTCCACAATCTTACCATTGTCAATGACCACCAGACGATCCGCATCCCGCAGGGTTGACAGCCGGTGGGCGATGGACAATGTGGTCCGCCCCTTCACCAGATAATCCAGGGATTTCTGGATGGCCTTCTCGGTCTCTGTATCCACACTTGCGGTTGCCTCATCCAGGATCAGAATTTTAGGATTCGCCAGGATCGCCCGGGCGATAGAAATACGCTGCTTCTCTCCGCCGGACAGATCCTTTCCGGAAGCTCCGATCACCGTATCATAGCCATCCGGCATATTGGAGATAAATTCATGGGCGCTGGCCAGCATTGCCGCCTGAATGATATCCGCCCTTGTAGCATCAGGATCGGCATAGGCAATATTATCCGCCACCGTTCCCATAAAAATATAGGTATCCTGGGAAACCATCGCCACATTTCTCCGGAGATCATGGAAGGCAATCTCTTTGACGTCCACACCATCCAGGGAAATGCTCCCCTCATTGGTATCATACAGCCGGGAGATAAGGTTTACCAGAGTCGTTTTTCCAGCGCCGGAACGTCCCACGATGCCCAGCATCTCTCCTTCCTCCACATGAAGGCTGATATCTTTGAGCACCGGATTATTGATATCGTATCCAAAGGTCACATGATCCAGTGTGATCTCACCTCTCGGCTCAGCCATATGAACAGGCTCTTCGATCTCCTGGATCTCCGGCACGGCATCCATAATCTCAAACATACGCTGCGCCGCATTGATGCTGTTGGACCACATATGGAATACTCTTGAAAAAAAGTTCATCGGTCCATTCAGCTGTCCTACATATCCCACAAAAGTGATCAGCACACCCAGCTTCACACTTCCGGTATTCAAAAGGAGGATCACTCCAAGGATCCATACCCATATGTTAGAGACCTCCTGCACTAAATTGTAAAGTATTGTAAACCGGTTGTTATATTTAACGATGCGGACCTCCGCATCCCTCAGATGGTCATTGGGTCCCTCAAAGCGGGCATTTTCCTGCTCCTGCTGCCCAAATGCCTTCACCACCCTGGCTCCCGTCAGGTTATCATTGACACGGCTGTTGACCGTCCGCTCTGCGCGGTGGCGTCTGCCAAACAGACTCCACAATTTTGGCTTAAGTTTTACGCTCATGACGACCAGAAGCGGTAAAAGAACACATGCCACCAGCGCCATCTGCCAGTTCAGCCGGAACATTACCGTAAAGGAAGCAATAATCGTAAATCCATGTACAAATATGTATGGAAATCCATCCAGGAAAAAATCCGTTACACGGTCTGCGTCACTGAGCACTCTGGTCATCAGGCTTCCCGTCTGCTTACTGGTAAAAAAATTAATGGAAAGATTTCCCATGGAGGAAAATACATCCTGCTTCATATCCCGGATCGTGGAAGCCACAACCTGCGCCATCAGCGTTCCCTGTACCAGCGCAACCCCCTGCTGCACCAGCTTCGACAGCACCATCACTGCTACCAGAAGCAGCAGCGCCAATCCATACTCTCCAGCTATGCCAAACTGCTTTAAAAAGCTGTTATCCATCTTCAATACCTTGTCGTACAGGATGGTACCATTGAGATAAGGCCAGACCAGATTCAGTCCCGCCGCTGAAAAGTAGCAGATAAACAGGGTGATAAATTTCCATTTATACCGGAAAAAATATCCCATAGTCCGGGTAAAAATAGACCTTTTATTCATACATTTCGGGCAGATCTTCCGCTTGGGATCCGGGTACATGGTGCCGCACACCGGGCAGTATTCCGCCTGCTCGTCCTGCACCTCTGACGAATCTTCCACCTCGTCAGCCGCATCGGGATATTTTTTTAGTTTGCGGTAGCTCTTTAAAAAAAGATTCATCTGCTCCAGATAAAGATTGGTCAGCGCCCCGATGCGAAGCGGTACCTCCCCACGAAAT
>CAMXSH010000093.1 GCA_947246475.1 uncultured Roseburia sp. | reverse complement strand
ATTATTACAGGCCTTCAGCCTACTCATAGTGTGACATTTATTCTCATCTTTATACGTCTTTTCATCGTACGAAATCCAGTCAGGGTCAACTCTTGAAAAAGGATAAGGCGAGCCCCAGATTCCGAGGCCCGCTTTATCAGTTCTGCACACTTTTCCTGGTTCACAGACTTATCTTCCCATGCTGTGTCCATGCTGGTAAGTGCTATCTTCATTCATGGATTAGGCATTTTCATTAACATCTTTCATGCTGAAAGAGATTCTGCCCATCTTGTCTTTTCCGAGGCAGACAACCTTTACTTTGTCGCCCAGTGTAAGTTCATCTTCTACATGATTGATCCTTCTCTTGCAGATATTAGAAATATGAACCATGCCTTCCTTGCCAGGAGCAAATTCGATGAAAGCACCAAAATCTTTGATACTCACAACGGTTCCCTCCAAAACTTGTCCCTTCTCGAAATCTGTCACAATAATCTGGATCAGACGGAGAGCCTCATCCATCATCGCCTTGTCCGTACCACACACCGATACAGCACCGTCGTCGGTAATATCGATCTTTACACCAGTGCGCTCGATCAGCGTATTGATGGTTTTTCCTCTCTGGCCAACCACATCACCGATCTTCGCCGGATCGATCATGATCTGCTTGATCTTTGGAGCAAATTCATTCACTTCCTTGCGTGGTTCTGCAATAGCTTTTATCATAACTTCATCCAGAATATAAGTTCTCGCCTCTTTGGTGCGGCGGATGGCACCTTCGACGATCTCACGGGTAAGCCCGTGAATCTTAATATCCATCTGGATGGCTGTAATTCCCTTATGAGTACCAGCAACCTTAAAGTCCATGTCGCCAAAGAAATCCTCCAGTCCCTGGATATCTGTAAGGATCAGATAATCATCGTCAGAATCTCCGGTCACCAGACCTACGGAAATACCTGCTACCGGCGCTTTGATCGGCACACCTGCCGCCATCAGTGACAGCGTGGAGGCACAAATACTTCCCTGGGAAGTAGAACCATTAGACTCCATGATCTCCGATACAGTACGGATCGTATAAGGGAATTCTTCCTCAGATGGGATCACAGGTATAAGAGCTCTCTCTGCCAGTGCCCCATGTCCAATCTCACGGCGTCCCGGACCTCTGCTCGGTCTTGTCTCACCTACAGAATAGGATGGGAAATTATAATGATGGATGTATCTCTTGGATGTGATATGCTCGTCCAGTCCATCCAGCTTCTGTCTTTCAACCAGTGGCGCCAGTGTTGTCACATTGAGCACCTGTGTCTGTCCTCTGGAGAACAATCCTGAACCGTGAACGGTAGGAAGTACGTCAATCTCTGCTGCCAGAGGACGGATCTGTGTCACCTCACGACCATCTGGACGTTTGTGGTCCTTAAGGATCATCTTACGGACGGTCTTCTTCTGGAATTTGTAAACTGCCTCATCGATCAGTTCCATCCACTCCGGATGTGCCTCTTCATAACGCTCCTCCAGCTGGTCCTTGATCTTGCGGATGTTTTCCTCACGCACCTGTTTTACATCCGTAAACACAGCTTCTTCCATCGCCTCCGGAGTAACAAAGGAAACCATATCTTCATACATATCCGCTGGTATGTCAAAATGCTCATACTCATGTTTTTCTTTTCCGCACTCAGCAACAATTTTATCAAAAAATTCAATGATCTGCCCGTTTACTTCGTGAGCCTTATAGATCGCTTCGATCATAAGGTCCTCTGATACTTCATTTGCACCTGCCTCGATCATGATTACCTTTTCTCTCGTGGATGCCACAGTAAGGGCAAGATCGGAAACCTGTCTCTGCTCTGAAGTCGGGTTTATCACCAGCTCACCGTCCACCAGACCGATCTGCGTCGCTGCTGTCGGACCGTCAAAAGGAATATCTGAAATACATGTGGCAAGAGCAGAACCGAGCATCGCTGTGAGCTCCGGACTGCAGTCCTGATCCACACACATCACCAGATTTTCAAGAGTGACATCGTTCCGATAATCTTTTGGAAACAGTGGCCGCATTGGACGGTCGATAACACGGCAGGTCAAAATCGCATTGTCGGAAGGTTTCCCCTCCCGTCTCGTAAATCCACCAGGAATCTTTCCCACAGAATACATCTTCTCATTATATTCCACGCTGAGCGGGAAAAAATCGATTCCCTCTCTCGGCTTCTCCGATGCTGTCGCTGTAGATAAAACAACCGTATTTCCATAATGCATAAATGCTGCACCATTCGCCTGGGCAGCTACTCTTCCAATATCCACAGAAAGAGTTCTTCCTCCAAGCTCCATTGAAAATGTCTTGTACATATTTTTTTCTCCTTACATTCTTATTAAACTAGAGATTCCGAAACAACTGAAAAACACATTATCCGCCCTCTCAGATAATGCACTTTTCAGAAGTCTCGGACAAATCTCTATATTTTCTATTTTACACATACATTAAAAGTATAACATAATATCTCCATAATGGAAACATTTTTTTAATATTGCGGTCATGAAGTTCACAAACTGCGCCATCACACCATCTTTTTCGCTGGATAACTGATATCCTCTCCGTCCCACAGCAGAACTTCATCATGAAAGAACGGCACCCGCATCAATCCTGCGCCAAACAGATATGCCCGGTCCCTCTCTGCAATCTCATCCAGACGCAGCCATTTCACCGCTATAATGGACTGATCCTCCGGGGAAAGTTCCGGATCCAATCCCTTCACCGCTTCTGCCTCCTCCGGAATCTCTACCAGAAATGTATAGACCCGGCTTTCGAGATCTGGCTTATACTCGATGGTCAGCGGTCTCAAAATCCTTCCCTGCACATTGCACTCCTCTGCAAGTTCTCGCAGCGCCGCCTGCTCCGGCGTCTCTCCTTCTTCTATTCCTCCACCGGGAAGATTATAAAAATCCCGTCCAAACAATTCATGCTCTACGAGAAGAATCCGGTTTTCCCGGATCACCATGGACTGACTTCTGTCTCTTTTCATAGGCCACCTCCGTCACTTTAGAAGTTTTACAGTATAGACAAAAATGATAGTTGCGGCTATAGAATATCCATTGACCACACCTATCATTTTCTACTGCTCTGACGAGCAAACAATTCTTACTTTCTCAGACCAAGTCTTGCGATCAGGGCACGATACCCCTCCAGGTCTGTTTTCTTCAGGTAATCCAAAAGACCGCGTCTCTTACCTACCATTTTCAAAAGACCTCTTCTTGAGTGATGGTCTTTTTTGTTCTCCTTCAAATGTTCTGTCAGCGTATTAATCCGCTCTGTCAGAAGAGCCACCTGAACCTCTGGTGAACCTGTGTCGTTTGGTGTTCTTCCAAACTCTTTAATGATCTCTGCTTTTTTCTCTGTTGTCATCATTTTAACATACCTCCATATTTTTTAAATGCCAATTACCAAGAATCGGTCGGAGTTGTCCTGATTCTGAGTATTGGTTGATTCAACTCGATTATCTTACCACATATCCTAAGATCTGTAAAGTTTTTTCTCTTAATTTTCCATATCTTTCACCATGCATATTGAAAATGGGGTGCAATAATTCTGCAAAAGGTGTATAATAATTGATACCAAGGGTCAAAAGGCCATGGGAACATGTACTTGTATATGTTCCCATGGCTTTGGGACCCGCAAAACATTGAGAAAGCAGCCCGCACAGGGCGGATTTCGAAATGTTTTCAGAATTGCGGGAGCACGTTCGTGCGGAGCAATTCGTGGTATCATACCAGCCATCAGCCAAGGGTCAAAAGGCCATGGGAACATGTACAAAATATAGGAGGTCACATCATGTTACTTAATCAGTGGATGCATAAGTTCAGTCCTACCCGGATCATCGCCATGAGCTTTATTCTCGTTATATTGACAGGAACTCTCTTGCTATGTCTTCCGGTATCCTCCCGGAACGGGCAGTGGACCACTCCCCTGGATGCCCTGTTCACTTCCACCAGTGCAACCTGTGTAACAGGATTGATCATCGCCGACACTTATACCAACTGGTCCACCTTTGGCCAGCTGGTCATACTGACCATGATCCAGATCGGCGGCATCGGACTTATGACTATTATTTCCATGATCTTTATTATGATGAAGAAAAAGTTAAATATGCAGGAACGCATGCTTCTGATGCAGGCGGCAGGAAATGTCCAGGTAGGCGGCATGGTCCGTCTTGTCAAGCGGATTCTCGCCGGCACTGCCATCCTAGAAGGCATCGGGGCTCTTTTTCTCGCCATCCGGTTCGTCCCGCGGATGGGATGGGGACAGGGGCTGTACTACGCCGTGTTCCACTCGGTGTCCGCTTTCTGCAACGCCGGCTTTGACCTGATGGGAAAATACGAACCCTATTCTTCTTTTACCGCCTATCAGGACGACTGGCTGGTGGGTATGACTCTCGCCCTGCTGATCATAATAGGAGGCATCGGTTTTTTGGTAT
>CAMXSH010000092.1 GCA_947246475.1 uncultured Roseburia sp. | reverse complement strand
TTCTTCCATAAGTAGCCGTGCCTGCCGAAACCTCTCTTACCGCTGCCTGACCGATACTCTGGGAACGTCTGGAAGTCAGCGCCGCAAAGGACGTGTTTCCGTTAATATCCGCTTTAATGTGTCAATATTGGCGCTTTTTAATTTGTCGGTATCCAGAGACAACGAGTGATCTTTTCCAACCGTAATACCGGCCTGTGCCAGGCTTTTCTCATAGATTGCCGTTTGTCCGACCATAAAAACTGCTTCCAAAACCACCACCAAACATACTGCGGTACATTCCATAATTTCCAAAATTCATATTCATATCCATCCCTCCTCATCAGTTTATATATTGCTATCTACTTTCACACCTTTTAAATCTTCCTGGATCAGCTTCAATTCATCCAGGATTTCATCGATCTCTTTTTTTATCTGGGGATCCGGATCATTATAGGAATTCAGCGTCTCCATAGTCTCTTTATTCTGCGTATCTTCCAGCTTCTCTTCTTTCTCTTCCTTCTTTTCTAAGCGCTCTTCTTCCTCTTCTTTCTTCTCGGCAAGTTTTTCTGCCTTTTCTTTTTCTTCCTCCATTTTCTCCTCAATATGTTTTTTACCTTCATTTATGAGTTCACCATAAATCGCTTTATTGGCAGCTTCCAAAATCTTTTCCGATTGTTTCCCGGCCTCTACCATCGGATTCGATTTGAGCTGCTCAATTCTCATATCACCGATGCAGCTGCTAAGCGCTTTGAGGGCGCCATTATTTTGCTCAATATATCCACTGTTCAGGTTCTCTCTCTCCTCCAGCTCCTGAAGACGCTGCTGATACTCTTCTGGATATTCCGTACTGTCTTCCGTCACTCCATAAAGCTCCATAAGCTCCTGCTTTTCTCCGCGGATCTGTTCCAGCTCCTTATTGTATCCCACATTGGCATCTTTTAATTCCTGCATTTGAGCAGACACATCATCCATGCCCTGGTCAATCTTCTTTTCTGAATCAAAGGTGTCCATAAGAACTTTCATCGCCTGCTTCTGTGCCTGTTTCTTTTTGATCGTTATACTGTCAGGACGCACCCCGATATTTCCTGCGAATACCGTTGATCTCCTGTTGTTATCCCCTTTTTCAGCCTGGCGTCTTGCCACTGCATTTTCATTGGTCACAAACAAACTTTTTACTGCTTTTCCTGTATGTATTGTAAATGACATAATGATCACCAATCCTTTCCTTATTATATATTCCTATATTATTACATGTATCTGTAAACCCAGTCCCTCAAAACATCCGTCCAGTGCAGTTTGTTATAGCTGATATGCACTACAGACTGTTCTGTTCCATAGGGCTCATATTGTACGATACCACCACCGCCGCCGATTCCGGGCTGCTTCATGTAGCCTCCGTAGTAGATCCAGAAATAATCTTCTTTCTTATACTTTTTATCGGTTTTTGCTAATAATTTCTTTACTTTATCATTTTGTACCTTAATTCCATCCCCTGTCATTTGTACCGCCGAGTTAAATTCCGGATCATCTATAAATATAACCTGCTTTGCATCATAGCTGTACAGGGAAAAATCATAAAAAGGGGTGTAAACTGGATAAGAAAACTGGTTTACCAGAACAAATAACAGCAGGATAATTCCGCCCAACGCTGCTCTCAAAACGGCTGACACCGTTCCTGCTTCATATCCAGCTATCATCTGAATCCGCTTTTTCATCACCTTGAAAGAACGCCTGGCAGCCAATGCTGGCATCGCCTTGATCCTTTCCGTCTTTCCCTGGTTCCCGTCAATACAATCTAACGATCGTATCAGAAGCATACCATAAGCATCTGGGGAAATTTTACCTGAGTGGATCGTATCATGGTCACACAAAAGTTCCAGGTCATCCTTCATCCATCTGCTGCACAGATGGATCAGCGGATTCATAAACCATATAATTCGGAAACAGTCAAATACAAAATAGAAGATCAGATGTCCATAACGGATGTGATTGTACTCATGCTGCAGGATCCCCTGTATCTCTTCCTCACTAAACTGGCGGATCATCACCTCTGGAATCACGATCACCGGTCGGAAGATCCCCATGGAAAAGGGAGTAGTCAGTGACGGGTTCAGCCGGATCGTAACATGTTTCAATTTTTCAGGATGAAGCTGAAACCTGTCCTCCGGCATAAATACTGGAAACTTTCTTACTCTTCGTCTCAATCGGATCTTCCTTATTAGAAACCAGAGTGCTATCCCTGTCATCCCTGCAAAATAAAGCCATCCCCACAGAGGGGTTCCCATAATATTTTCATACAGAAATACATAAATGTATACCCTCCACTGGAAAGACTGCTGGGAAATTTTCAGCGTCCCCATAAAAGGCACCAGGATCAAAAGCGCCCAAAGATAAGCCTTCATATAAAGTCTGGATCTGCTGGCTTTTCCCTTCTTTTTCCCATCCAGAATCCTGCGAAGAAGCAGAATCAGAAATATTGCGATAATAGAAACCAGCAGGGTCCGCCCAGATTTTAATGTGATGTAACGGACAACATAATCCACACTTTTCACCACATTGACTAAAGAAGCTGTCATGATTGTTCTTCACTCCTCTGCTATCTGTCCTTTGACTGTCCCTCTTTGAGAATCTGTATCAGTTCGTTCCGCTCTTCCTGGGAAAAATGTTCATGTCGTACCAGCGTTGCCACCATTCCCATCGGATTTCCACCAAAATAGCTGTTCAAAAACTGCTCGCTTTTTTCCGTCAGACAGGTCTCCTTGCTTTTCACCGGGAAATAATGGTATATCCTGGAATCTTTTGCATCTACCTGATAATCTATAATTCCCTTTTTTAACAGCCTGTTGATCAATACCCGTATCGTCTTGGGGCTGACATCCTTAATTCCCTTCAGCTGTTGAATGATCTCAGCGGCAGTCAGAGTCCTATCCTGATTCCACAAAATCTCCATAATGATCCACTCGTTTTCGCTTGGTGTCTTTTCCGCCATACTTTCCTCCTGTTGAGCATAATTCTCCTCATTCACTTATTATATCGGTTTACATCCATAAATAATTTATAGTAAAAATCAGCAGAATATTATTTTATTCTGCTGATCAGTCTCCTCAAACCCTTTCATACAGCCCTGTAACGCCGCCTGCCTGACTCAATCAATGGTGTGGTCAACGCATTCTCTCTATGATCTGGTTTGCCCTGGAATAAATCTGCCCGACATCCTCTCCGATCTCGAACCTGCCATTCTCATAAAGAATTTTTCCATTTATCATCGTCAGTTTGATATTTTCTTTGCTGCCACTGTACACAAGATTTTTAGTCAGGTTATTTTCTGGCTGCATGTTGGGGCGTTGCATATCAATCATAATCAGATCCGCACATTTTCCCTCCGCCAGTACATCACAGTCTTCAATTCCCATCGTCAGGGCACCACCTACTGTAGCCATGCGGAGAACATCATCCGCATTCATAGCCGCTGCATCCTGTCTGGTCACTTTTTGGAGTACCGATGCCAGATACATCTCCCGGAACATATCCAGCGCATTATTGCTGGCAGCACCATCGGTCCCCAGTGCCACCGTAATATTTTTTTCCAGCAGCCCGCAAAGATCTGCTATTCCGCTGGCGAGCTTAAGATTGGACGACGGATTGGATACGATCGAGACACCTTTTTTCTGGCAGATTTCTTTGTCTTTTTCTGACATCCATACACCATGAAAGCCGCCGCCGCCATACTCAAACATCCCAATAGAATCCAGATACTCAAATGGTGAAACATTGTACCTCTCATAACATTCATCAACCTCTCTTTTTGTTTCTGCAATATGCGTATAAACCGGCTGCTTGATCCGGTTCGCCATCTTGGCAAGCTTCTCAAGGCTCTCACCCTTGGTCGTATATTCAGCATGAAAACCGATCTTTGCTGTCACCAGTGGCGAATACTCATTGAGCCGGTAAAATTCTTCCTCTGTTTCTTCCACTGTACCACCAAAATCATTCATGCTTCCGCACAATACTGTACGGAATCCAATCTCGGCGGATGCTGCCGCGTGGCAGGCATTGTCAAGATACATGTCAAAATTGGCAGTAATACCACTGGATATATATTCTAACATTCCCAGTTTTGCCAGAAGCACCTGGTCTTCTTTCGTAAGCTTTGCCTCCATCGGAAACACTTTATCATAAAGCCATTCCTGCAAGGGCAGGTCGTCTGCATAGGAGCGCAGAAAAGTCATGGCGGAATGGGTATGGGCATTCTTGAATCCCGGCATAAGAAGATTATTTTCACAGTCAATCTCCCGGTCCCAGCGGATATCCGATATTTTTTCCCCATCCGTTTTACCGATATAAGTGATCTTTCCCTTCTGCACCTGCAGCTCACCGTCGATAATATCTTTCCCATCTTCCATTGTAAGTATTCGGCAATTAAAAAATCGTATGTTCATATAGCTCCCCCGTCTACATATCATCAATAATG
>CAMXSH010000091.1 GCA_947246475.1 uncultured Roseburia sp. | reverse complement strand
GCCAGGTCGGCTTTTAGATAAATCCTAAAGCCTTTAATCTGAAAAATTATCCTGGTCGGGAGCCGGGGTGACAGAGCCCTCATCGAATATGATGACCCTGCATTCCACCTTCTGCCCGCTGGAGAGAAGTGTTGCTTTGATTATCGCTTCCCCCGGTGCGACCGCGGTGATCATACCTTTTGAATTTACCGTCACAATGTCTGGATCCGAGGTTTCATACAGTGGTATTTCCTGGGATGTGTTTGGTTTGATAATGACGGAAAGTTTCATTGTATCATCTACATTTAGTTTGACTTTCCGGTGGGTAAATTTTATACTAATGGCAAGAGGTGTGACCTGAATCTTTGTTTTCAGAGTGCGCATAAGTTTGCCTTTGGCAGAATAGATATTGGCGCGCACCACCGTACTGCCTGTACCTATAGCATTGATCTCCGCATTTTTGGATCGCGGTTTTTGAGGGCTGACCGAGACGACCGCCTCATTATCCGAGACAAAACGAACTGTTTGCTTCTTTTTCATGTTATAGGTTCGGAGTGTATAGGAGCTGCCCTTGGAAAGAGTCAGCTTTTTCACGTTCAATTTTACTTTTTTCGGTGCACAGCTGCCGGTGGCAGACTGCGTCAGTACAGCACCGGAAAAAATAAAGGTAAAGAAAAGTAATACGAAAAACATTTTACGTTTCATAGCATTCAACCTTTCTATGAAGCCGGGTAGATCTCCAGCTTTTTTGAAATTTTATCAATAAGCTATGGCATAAAAGTGTCATGTAAAATGTACCGTCTGCCACAGAAAAAACATAAAAATCCTTTATATAGTAGATAAATATATTAATCTTGGGGTCAAATGGTTTTGAGCCAGAAAGGAGAGCTGAAGATGCAGCATATACTGATCGCAGATGACAATGAAGATATTACGGAGGTTCTTGGAACCTATGTCGTAAAAGAAGGTTTTGAGCCGGTGGTGGCAAAGGATGGCATCGAGGCCTTTGAGATGTTTAAAAAATGTAATCCGGCGGTGGTATTACTGGATATTATGATGCCAGGGATGGATGGCTATAAGGTTTGTAAAAAGATCCGGGAAATATCAGATGTGCCGATCATACTCATCACAGCCAAAGGGGAGGATTATGAGCGGGTGATGGGGCTGGATATCGGCGCCGATGATTATGTGGTGAAGCCCTTCAGCCCCAGTGAGGTGATGGCGCGGGTGCGCGCTGTTCTGCGCCGGATCGGGCGGGGTGAGGAGACTTCTGGCAAAAAGGTACTGACCATCGGTGATCTCACCATAAATATTGAAGCATATACGGTATTTGTCGGGGCGGAGAAGGTGCCGATGACCAAAAAAGAGGTAGAAACCATGTGGATCCTTGCCGAGAACCCCAGCAAGGTATTTACGAGGGACAATCTTCTCGACAGTCTCTGGGGGCAGGACTATTTTGGAGACAGCCGGACCGTAGATTCCCATATAAAGCGTCTCCGGGCAAAGCTGGATAAGGTGGAGCATCCAAATTGGGAGATAAAGACGATCTGGGGGCTGGGGTACAAATTTGAAATTAATGTGTAGCCTGCTGCCCTTGAACCAGCTCATATATCACGCAAAGAGCATGCACAGAAATGAGGGATCCGTGTGAAAAAGATTTTTTGGAGAGTGGGGATTTATTTTGCCGTGGCGCTTGTTATTATGACTGCTGTGACAGGACTTGCCTTTACCAGATTTAACCGCCGCAATATCATGAACGTGTACAAGGGTGAGCTTAAAAGTATGGCGCGCAGTATCTCGGAACAGGTGACGGAAGCGATGGTGGACAATAACAGTGAAGATTTTTCCACGTATCTGAGTGCCCTGAAAGATTTTGGCGAGTTGCGTGATACCGATATCTGGATCTTAGCCAATCCGTCGGCGGAGGATCCTTTGGGTGAAGCTTATACAAATGTGAATGTAAGCAGCCTCAACCTCCAGGAGGAAAATTCCAGGGCTATGCTCAATGCCGCTTTTCAGGGAAAGACGAAGAGCTACAGCGGTTATGACAGCGTTTATGATAAGGATATGATGCATCTCGCCACCCCGGTTAAAAATGCAAAAGGTGAGAATGTAGGAGTTGTCATGGTCAACGGAGAAATGGATTACCGGGAGAATTCAGTATCACAGTACCAGCATTACATGTTCCTCAGTGTTATTATTGCGCTGCTCATATCCCTGGTGATCGCTGCTTATTTTTCCCGGCAGCTGGTGAGCCCTATTATACGCCTTAAGGAGATCGCTCTGCGGATGGCTGCAGGTGAGTATGCCCAGAGCACACGGATCCGGCGCAGGGACGAGCTGGGGAGGCTGGCGGACAGCATGGATGTTTTGTCCCGGAAGCTGGTGGAGGCAGAAGATTTTCGGAATCATCTGGAACAGAGCAGGAGAGATTTTTTTTCCAATGTTTCCCACGAGCTGCGAACACCCATCACGGTGGTCAAAGGATATGCCGAGACGCTGGTAGACGGTTACGTGGAGGATGAGGATAAGCAGAAGGACTATTTTGACCGGATCATTAAAGAATGTGCGGGTATGGAACGTCTGGTATCGGACCTTCTTATCCTTTCCAAAATGGAAAATCCAGATTTTCAGCTGGACTATGAGCTGCTGAATGTGATCGCAGTGATGCAGGACGCCATGCGAAGCATGCGGGTTCTCATGGGGGAAAAACGGATTGCCGGCGAGCTGCAATATGAGGATGAATGTTCACTGATCAATGGAGATTATGACCGGATAAGGCAGCTGTTTCTTATCCTTTTGCAGAACGCTGTAAAATACGCAGATGAAGAAACCAAGATCCTGGTCGATATCAGGAAAAAAGAACAGAAGATCCTGGTATCTGTGGAAGATACGGGGATCGCTGTGCCTAAAGAAGAGTGGGAGAATATTTTTGAGAAATTTTACCGGGGAAGTGACCATGGGAATAAAGATGGTTCCGGACTGGGGCTTATGGTGGCAAAACAGATTACCCAGCGCCATTCCGGGAGGATATGGGTTGCCAGCGACGAAAAAAGCACCACCTGTTTTTATGTGGAACTGCCAGAGGCCGCGGAGGATATAGAAAATCTTTAAGATGGTAATTTTATCAGACTGGACAATATGCTGCATATATGTTATGATGTTGGGGTCAAAAAATGTTTTGCCCCCCAACGGATTCTACGGATTGCTCCGTTGTTTCACAACTCTCGCAATCCTAAAACCAGTTATGAATATTATTTACAAATAAAGGAGAGAACGTTATGAGAGGTATTGAAACCCCGATCACTAAATTACGAAGACAGGTTTTTACAGAGGTTGCCAGGGTAGCCTTTGAGTCAGACAATATCAACGATGATATTGAGGCGATACCTTACAAAATAACACCTTCCGATGTGCCGCTGTACCGTGACAGCATTTACCGCGAGCGTGCCATCGCCGGAGAGCGTGTGCGGCTTGCCATGGGTATGTCTCTTCGCCCGGAGAGCCAGCCGGTACATATAACCAGTGGATTAAATGAAAGCAATATTTCCGATAAATATTATGAGCCGCCGTTGATGCAGGTAATTCCCTCGGCTTGTGCCATGTGTGAAGATAACGTATACGAAGTTTCGGATCAGTGCCGCGGCTGTGTAGCACATCCCTGTCAGGAAGTTTGTCCCAAGGATGCTATTCGCATGGAGAACGGACGCTCTGTCATTGACAAGGATAAATGTGTCAAATGCGGAAAATGTAAGGCGATCTGTCCTTATGATGCCATTGCCAAAAAACAGCGTCCATGTGCAGCTGCATGTGGAGTACGTGCCATTGACAGCGATGAGCATGGACGTGCCAGAATTAACGATAAGATCTGTGTCAAATGTGGACAGTGTATGGTGAGCTGCCCCTTTGGTGCGATTGCAGATAAATCCCAGATCTTCCAGCTTGCGCAGGCATTGAAGAAAGGGGATGAGGTAATTGTAGAGCTCGCCCCGGCAGTGATCGGACAGTTTGGTACCGATGTACGTCTATGGAAGATCAAATCAGCATTGAAGGAGATCGGTTTTGCCGAGGTGTTCGAGGTGGCTCTGGGAGCGGATATCGGAGCGATCACTGAGGCAAGACATTATGTGCATGAGGTAAAGACTGGAAAACTTCCATTTCTTCTGACCTCCTGTTGTCCAGCCTGGTCGGTTCTTGCCAAGAGAACCCTGCCAGAGGAGATGGTGGAATCTGTGTCCAGTGCCCTCACTCCGATGGTAGCTACTGCGCGTTCTATTAAGCAAAAACATCCGAATTCACGAGTAGTATTTGTAGGACCTTGTGCGGCGAAAAAGCTGGAGGCTTCCCGTGAGGGAGTACGGAGTGATGTGGATTTTGTCATCACCTTTGAAGAGCTGGCGGCGATCTTTGAGGCAAGGGGCATTGACATGGAGACCTATGAAGCAGAGGAGCCGGTTCATGATGCTACAGGAGCTGGTCGTGGATATGCTGTTGCCGGTGGTGTTGCCAACGCCATTGAAGAGTGCATCAATGAATATTATCCGGGGACAGAAGTGCTTATCGAGCATGTTGAGGGACTCAGTGAGTGCCAGAAGATGCTGCTCATGGCAAAGGCTGGAAAGAAGGATGGATGTCTGATCGAGGGCATGGGCTGTCCTGGAGGCTGCGTCGCGGGAGCGGGAACGAATATCCCTGTGGCGAGAGGAGCCCAGGCGGT
>CAMXSH010000090.1 GCA_947246475.1 uncultured Roseburia sp. | reverse complement strand
TTATCATAGAAGACCAGTTATTTCTTTATTTTACAGAAAAAGTTTCACAGACTCAGTATGAGTATTCTTACAAAAATACAAACTCTTTTTTCAATAGTCCATATTGAAAATCATCGCCCCAGGTATTGACTTTTCGTTTTATATGTTCTCGCAAAACTGCTTCCCGTTTCATTCCCACCTTTTCCAAAACTTTGCTTGAACCAGTATTTTCACTATCACAGCCCGCTATGATTTTTCTATAGTTAACATCATTGAACAAAAATCCTACAACTGCTTTTGCAGCTTCTGTTGCATATCCCTTTCCCCAATATTCATATCCGAGCACGTATCCAATCCCTGCGATTTCTAAGTAGTCGTCTGAATAGCCAATTCCTGGAATGATAGCAAGCCTGGTACTATAATTTTCCATAAGGATAAATTAAAGCATAGAAAACAGCACAGAATTCTAATTTGCAATTTGACCTTATCCTATAATCGTGGTAAAATATAGTTTAATTTATCGGCACCTTTGTGCTGGCACATTCAGAAGGCGTGAGGATATGAGACATGGATAAAGAGAAGATCAAACAGGCGGTTATACTGTTTTTAGAAGGAATCGGTGAGGATACAAAAAGAGAAGGGCTGACGGAGACGCCGGAGCGGATCGCCCAGATGTGTGAGGAGCTTTTTGCCGGATATGAAAGCAGTGCAGCGGAACATCTTGGCAGGACATTTTCCTCGAAACAAACTGGTCTGGTGGTGGAAAAAGATATCACATTTTATTCTGTCTGTGAGCATCATCTGCTTCCTTTTTATGGAAAGGTTCACATTGGATACGTTCCGGAGGGCAGAGTGGTTGGTCTGAGCAAGCTTGCCCGGACTGTGGAGGTCTATGCCAGACGCGCCCAGATCCAGGAGCAGCTGACGGACCAGATCGCAGATGCAGTAATGGACATATTAAAGCCCCAGGCTGTGCTGGTGATGATTGAGGCGGAGCATATGTGCATGACCATGCGGGGTATAAAAAAGCCTGGTTCTAAGACGGTTACCATCAGTACAAGGGGATGTGCGGAAGGGGACCCGGAGCTGAAACAGGAGTTTTTCAGTCTGATCCGGCAGTAATAATAGGAAAGGAAAATACAGATGAGGATTGGAAGTAGAGAGTTTGAATTTGGGAAAAAAACCTATGTTATGGGGATCTTAAATGTGACGCCGGATTCTTTTTCCGATGGCGGGAGATATAACGACAGGGAAAAGGCTTTGGAACAGGTTCGGAAGCTGATCACAGAAGGAGCGGATATCATTGATATCGGTGGGGAATCTACCAGACCCGGTCATGAGCAGATCACAGAAGAGGAAGAGATGCGGCGGGTGGTGCCAGTGATTCGTGAGGTAAAGGAAAAGTTTGATATACCTGTGTCTGTGGACACCTATAGAAGTTCTGTGGCAGAGGCGGCGCTGGAGGCAGGAGCGGATCTTCTGAATGATATCTGGGGATTTTTATACGATGAAAAGATGGCGGAGCTGGCTGCCAGGTTTGATGTACCAGTCTGTCTGATGCACAACCGGAACAATACAGAATATACAGACTTTGTAAAAGATGTGATCGCAGATCTGGAAAAATGTCTGGCGGTGGCGGGAAAATACGGAGTGAAAAAAGAAAAGATCATACTGGATCCTGGAATTGGGTTTGGAAAGACCTATGAGCAGAATCTTATGATGATGAATCATCTGGAAGATATATGTGATTTGGGATATCCGGTGCTGCTTGGCGCTTCCAGAAAGAGCATGATCGGCATTACGCTGGATCTCCCAGTGGAAGAGAGAGAAGAGGGAACCATTGCCACCACCGTGATCGGAGCCGTAAAAGGCTGCAGTCTTGTGAGGGTACATAATGTAAAGGCAAATGTCCGGGCACTGCAGATGACAGAAGCGATCTACAATAATTGAAAAAATAACATCCTGACGGCACTCATGCAGCTCTGGGTTATTGCGTCAGTGTCGGAGGGGTATAGGGTATAAGGTCAGCTCATAGGAAAGGATGTGGGAATATGGATAAAATAGAGATCCGGAATCTGGAATGTTACTGTCATCACGGTGTGATGCGGGAAGAAAATGTGCTGGGGCAGAAATTTCTTGTGTCTGCTGTTCTGTATATGGATACCAGAAAGGCAGGAAAAGAGGACGATCTGTCCCAGTCTGTAAATTACGCAGAGACAGCGCATTTTATCAATGAGATCATGTCATTAAAAGAGCACAAACTGATCGAGTCAGTGGCAGAACATATCGCCAGGGAAGTATTGTTAAAGTATCCTCTGCTGCAAAAGATTGAGGTCAGTATCCAGAAGCCGTGGGCTCCGATCCTGCTTCCGCTGGAAACCGTGGCTGTGACCATCGAAAGACAGTGGACCAAAGTATATGCTGGTGTCGGTTCCAATCAGGGGAACCGCAGAAAGTATATGGATAATGCCTATGCTGGAATTCGCAATAACCGATATTGTAAATGTGCATATATGTCCAATATCATTGATACGGAGCCTTATGGCTACACGGAACAGCCCAAATTCCTCAATGGTGTAATCTGCTTTGAGACCTTATACAGCCCAGAGGAGCTCCTAAAGTTTTTCCATCGGCTGGAGGATGAGGGGGACCGGACGAGAGAGATCCATTGGGGACCGAGGACGATTGATCTGGACATATTGTTTTATGGAGACCAGATTCTTCAAACAGAAGACTTGATCATTCCCCACAAAGAAATCCCTTACCGCAAATTTGTGCTGGAGCCCCTCAATGAGATCGCACCCCATGTAATTCATCCAGTTCTTGGAAAAACAGTGAGTGATATGTACATGGAATTTTTAGAGAGAGAAAAAAAGGAAGAACATGCATAGCAGATACATAAAAAGGAAACCGGGGCAAAGGAACTACTGTCCTGGGGATATTACGGATTATATTGGATTGGAGGATAAGGATGCTGGATTTAAAAGAAGCCAGAAAAAATATAGATGCGATTGACAGGCAGATCGTAGAACTTTTTGAAAAGCGTATGCTGGAAGCAAATGCTGTGGCGGAGTACAAAAAAAAGACTGGGAAGGCAGTATATGATAAGGAGCGGGAAGATGAAAAGCTGGAGAACCTTGGACAGCTTTCCAGCAATGAATTCAATAAGAAAGCTATTACCGAGCTGTTCAGCCAGATTATGTCCATCAGCCGCAAATACCAGTATACGGTTCTTCCCCAGACGTCAAAGCTGGCAGATCTTAAAAGGGCTGAAGAACTTCCAGTGGGTCTGAATACGAAGGTCTGCTATTTTGGAGTGCCGGGAGCCCATACCCATCAGGCGATGAAAGATTTTTTCGGTGAGGAGATTACAGGCATCAGCTGTCCAACCTTTCAGAGTGTGATGGAAGCTGTGGAACAGGGAGAGGCAGATTATGGCGTTCTTCCTATTGAAAATTCTTCCACCGGGGGGATCACGGCAAATTATGATCTGCTTTTGAATTATTCTAACTGCATCGTAGGTCAGTATGTAAACCGGATAGAACAGTGCCTGCTGGCGCTGCCAGGGGTGGCGATGGAAGAGATCAGGACCGTCTATTCCCATCCCCAGGGGCTGTTGCAGTGTAGTGGATTTTTAAAAGAGCATCCGGAGTTTGACCAAATCGAATTTTCTAATACAGCTACAGCGGCAAAAAAGGTATCGGAGGATGGAGATCGGTCCCAGGCGGCGATCGCGGCGAAGCGGGCTGCAAAAGAATACGGGCTCCAGGTGCTGCAGGAGGGAATTCAGCAGGAGAAAAATAATTCCACCAGGTTTATTGTGATTGGAAGAGAGCCCATTTACCTAGAGGACAGTAATAAGATCGCTCTTTGTATCGAGCTGTCCCACGAGTGCGGTTCTTTGTACCGAATTCTGTCCCATTTTCTTTTTAATGGGTTGAACATGACACTGATCGAGTCCCGTCCAATGAAAGGGAAAAATTGGGAGTATCGATTTTTTATTGACATTGAAGGAAATCTTGAGGATCCTTCGGTACAAAATGCCCTCCGTGGTATAAAGGAAGAAGCAAAGAGTGTGAGAGTGCTGGGAAATTTTAAGTGTTGAGATCTGGTACATATCAAATGATGTACTCAAGTGCTGCCAAATGATTTTCACGTTCACAATTTAAACAAAATTTACACACATCTTCTTCAAAAAGAAAACAATGATTGCCCACAAATTCACGTTATAGTGTAACCATAACAAATTCATTCCTGCCTGAGCATGAATCGGGCGGCGGGGTGAAGAAACATAGAAACAGAGTTTGAGATTGGAGGCTATGACGATGAAGAAGATGATAAAACTAGTAGCGGGAGCGATGACATTTGGGTTGTTGAGTGGTGTGGCATTTCAGGGAACCAGTTATGTGGCAGGACTTTATGGCGGGGCTGGGCAAGCGGACAGGAGCACTGTGGAAGAACAGCAGCCGGGAAATTCTGGCGTGATCCAGACATCCAGTAGCGGAGGAGAGGAAACCTCTGGTGTCTCTGCTGTGGCGGAGGCAGTTCTTCCTTCTATTGTGGCCAGCGAGGTAAAAGTGGTTTCCAGCCAGCAGGACTTTTTTGGACGTACCTTTGAGAGCCAGGGGGAGGGAAGTGGTTCAGGAATTCTCTTCAAAGAGGATTCCGATTATATCTATATTGTTACCAACAATCATGTGGTAGCAGACAGCGTGCAGGTTCAGATCACATTTAACAATGAAACTACGGCAAATGCGACGGTGACAGGCACCGATGAAGCCTCAGATCTGGCTGTAGTCAAGGTGGC
>CAMXSH010000089.1 GCA_947246475.1 uncultured Roseburia sp. | reverse complement strand
TCAAATTCTTTAATGCTCCCCCCAGCTCAATTCCCACAATATCGGGACTGACATAGACACGGAAATTCTTTCCCATAAATACGTCCTGGATAAAGGTCGCTGTTTTTTCTTCCTTCGCCCCAACTACAACTGTAGTAGGCATCTCTTTCGATACCTCTTCGGCATGGCTCGGGCCAGATAAGACTGCCACCTTTGCTTCTGGAAGCACATCTTCCAAAATCTCGCATAATGTCATCAGTGTATTGTCTTCAATTCCTTTTCCCACATTTACAATGATCTGACCCGTTTTGATGTAAGGCTTTGCCAGTTCAGCTGTAGCCCGAACAAATGGCGATGCCACAGAAAACACAATGATATCCTGATCCTGGCATGCTGTGGAAATCTCATCCACGATCTCGATAGAATCTGGCAGCTTCGCGCCAGGCAGACGTTCCACATGTTCTCTCTTTTCCCGGAGCATATCTGTCTCTGCCTTGATCTTTGACCACATAGTAACTTTGTGACCGTTATTGGCACATAAAATAGCGAGGGCAGTTCCCCAGCTTCCAGCACCTAAAAAACTAATTTTTTTCATTATGTTTTCCTCCATTTGTATCTTTTTTTGCTCCCAGCTTATTCTCAGTACCATTTAAAAGCCGTTTGATATTAGCGCTATGCTTTATGTAAGCCAGGACCGTAAACATCAGACTCAGCACAAGAATAACCGGAAATAAAATATCTCCGCGAAAATGTATTACTGAAAATATAGGAATATACCATACAACGATGAGAGATCCCAGGGAAACATAGCGGGTGATCGCCACTACTGCAATAAAAAGCGCCAGTCCTACCGCTATAAACAATGGATCCATAGTGGAAACCACGATAACCGCCGCTGACACAGCAATTCCTTTTCCTCCCTTAAACCGGAGGGTAACTGGAAAATTATGCCCCAGCACCACACCCAGGCCGGTAAAAAGTGTGTACATATAAGCCAGGGACTGGTTTGGGTCATATCCCATCTGCACACAATATACGTACTTCACCAGCATCATGGGAACAAATGCCTTTAACAGATCCCCGATAAAGGTGATTGCTCCTGCTTTCGCCCCCAGGGAACGCAGGGCATTGGTGGTGCCGATATTGCCGCTGCCAGTAGAACGGATATCCAGCCCATTTCGTTTTCCCACAAGATATCCGGTAGAAAAACAGCCAAAGGCATAGCCGATGAGCAAAAGAACAATCCCTGTCAGAATATATTTCAACACGTCTTATTTCTCCTTTCGTTCACGGATAAACATACGGATCGGTGTACCAGTAAAACCAAACGTATCCCGGATCCGGTTTTCAATATAGCGCTGATAGGAAAAATGCATCAGCTCCTTACTATTTACAAAAAGAACAAAGGTAGGCGGTTTGGTACTTACCTGGGTCATATAAAATATTTTGAGCCGCTTTCCCTTATCTGAGGGTGGCTGCTGCATGGCAACTGCCTCCATAAGTATCTCATTGAGCACCCCAGTCTGAACCCGCATGGAATGAAACTGGATCACAGTCTCGATCCGCTCAAATACCTTATCGGTTCTCTGGCCTGTGAGAGCTGAGATAAATACAATCTCTGCATAGGGAACAAAAGACAAGATCTCCCGCACTTTATTCGTATATTCTTTGACGGTGTGATTATCTTTCTCGATGGCGTCCCATTTGTTCACTGCAATGATCAGCCCTCTTCCCCTCTCATGGGCGATGCCGGCAATCTTGGCATCCTGCTCTGTCACTCCCTCCACCGCATCGATCATCAGCACCACTACATCAGACCGCTCGATAGCGGCAACGGTCCTGATAATACTATATTTTTCTAAATCCTCTTTGATTTTATTCTTCCTTCTTATCCCAGCTGTATCAATAAAGATATACTCTTTTCCATCCCGTATGATCTCCGTGTCAACAGCATCTCTGGTCGTACCCGCAACTTCGGAAACAATCACACGGTTTTCTCCAAGAAGCCGGTTGATCAGCGAGGATTTTCCCGCATTTGGTTTTCCCACGACGGCGATCCGCGGACGTTCGTCTTCGTCCTCTTCAAATTTTTCCGGCGCTATATGCTCCAAAACGGCATCCAGCATATCACCGATCCCCAGCTTTGAGGAAGCCGATACCGGATAAGGTTCTCCAATGCCCAGGTTGTAAAACTCATACACATCCGGCATATATTTCTCAAAATTATCTACTTTATTCACCACGAGGACTACCGGCTTGCCAGCTCTGCGAAGCATATCCGCCACTTTAAAATCTGCATCCACAAGTCCCTGCCTCACATCCGTGATAAACAATATTACATCCGCCGTATCAATGGCGATAGTCGCCTGCTCCCTCATATGGGAAAGCATTATATCATGAGTATCCATCTCAATCCCACCGGTATCGATCAAGGACATACTCCGGTTCAGCCAGGCTATATCTGCATAAATCCGGTCCCTGGTCACTCCGGGATAATCTTTTACAATTGAAATTTTTTCGCCTGCCAGCGTATTAAAAAGCGTGGATTTTCCCACATTAGGTCTTCCCACGATTGCCACGATCGGTTTGCTCATAAAATCCTCTTTTCATATAATTAGTGTAACGAACCATTCACAATTTATCCATACATAATTTATTTTACAAGAATCTCTGTTTAAAATCAATGATTATTTTTATTGTATTTCAACAGGAAAAATGTTATACTAATCTAAATATTGAACCCAATAAAAGGAGGATAAGCCTATGGATATGTCACTGGGAATGGATATTGCCTCATATTCTATGGCAAATGCATCGGTGAGCGTTATGTCCAATGTATCGGTAGCGATGCTGGATAAGACACTGGATCTGCAAAAGACCATGGGAGACAATATTACTAAAATGATGGAGCAGTCTGTCAATCCTTCCCTGGGAGGGAATATCGATATTCGTGTCTGATAAGAAGACTGCGGCATCAAAAACCAGCGGGCATCCCTGGAACATTCCAGAGATGCCCGCTGGTTTTTATGATCACTGAAACCGGACTCAGCCCGGTGTCGCCATCAGACAGTCCTGGTAACAGGAATTTGAGCTGGTACAGGAGGAAACGGGTTTGGAATTCACACCTCAAGTTAACCCCATCCATCCGCATCAAAGGCATGGACAATATGCCAGATCTTATTCCCCTCTATGGCGATCACATCAAACCGCATTGGCGTGTCCAAAGAAACCCTCTCCCGATATAAATAATTTCTGGCGCACTGTATGATCTTTCGCATTTTATCTGGTGAAATAGCGTATCTGCTTCCACCACAGGAATGATCCTTCCGGTATTTAACTTCTACAAATACCAGGTATTCCCCATCTTTCGCCACAATGTCCAGTTCAGCACCGCGGCACCAGTAATTGCAGGTGATAATTTCATATCCTTTGTCACGCAAATAACCACACGCCAATTCTTCTTTTTCCTTTCCCAGCTGTCTCTGGTTCAAGCATACTCCCCCTCTTCTGTCTTTACGCAAATGCCAGCTACAGCTCCATGATGACCTCCCGGATCTCTTCCTCCGCGGTGGGTCTTGCATATACATCCTCGCCGAAGGTCATCACATCTCCGATTCCCCTTTGGAATACAAAACGAAGTTTTCCATCCCGCACCTTTTTATCTGTGTACAGCTTCTGTACCAGCTCTTCCCTGTCGATATAGTCCGGAATACGCACTGGAAGCCCAATTCTTTCCTGGAGAGCAATGACCCGGGTTCTCTCCTCCTCTGATAAAAAACCTAACCGGCATCCCAGATTTACCTGGGCCGCCATTCCGATAGACAGCGCCTCTCCGTGAAGAAGGCGGTAGCCGCTCACCGTCTCGATGGCCCGACCCACCGTATGGCCAAGATTTAATATCTCCCTCAGGCTCTTTTCTTTTTCATCTTTCATGACCACCTGATATTTTACATTGCAGTTTTTCCCGGATATATACTCGCACACCTCCGGAACACACGCAAGTACATCCTCTACATGGTCCTCAATGTACTCAAAGAAATCCCTGTCAGCCAGACAGGCATGCTTGACTGTTTCCGCCATTCCATTGATCAAGTGCTCTTTGGGAAGTGTCTTCCACGTATCAATATCAACATACACCTTCCGCGGCTGATAAATCAGCCCGATCAGGTTGGTGGCAAGCTCCGTATCCACCGCCGTTTTTCCACCAATCGACGCATCGGCTGCCGCCAGCAGCGTAGTGGCATAGTTCACAAATGGAACGCCCCTTCCAAAAGTTCCGGCGACAAAGCCTGCCAGATCTGAGACAACTCCGCCTCCCACTGCCACCACGCAGCAGTCCCTGCGGAACCCCTTTGCCAGCATGGCATCCTCTATCATTTCCTTGGTCTTACGCACCTTGCTCTTTTCCCCCGCCGGAAACACAAAAATCTCAGCCTCAAATCCGGCTCCCCGAAGGGCTTCCAACACTGGCACACCATAGTCCTTTTCTACATTAGAATCCGTTACAACCGCAAATTTGCGGATCTTCCCCACCAGACCTTCCTTCATGTCACAGACCAGTGCTGGAATAAGATCCCTGCCAATCTGAACATCATAAGAATCATCCACTACCTTTTTCAACTCAACTCTGAAATTCTGCATATTTTAAAATCTACCCCCTGATAACCAGAAACCTGCGGTTTCTACGTGTTCGTTAGAATTTTTTATCCTCATCTTGCATAAGCACTCACGTCAAAACCTGCGGTTTCTACGTGTTCGTTAGAACTTTTTTGCTTATCCCGCATAAGCACTCACGTCGAAACCTGCGGTTTCTACGTGTTCGTTAGACTCACATAGACTTTTAAAGAATGCGGTCTGCCTGTAAACAGGCACCGCATTCTTTAAAAGTCTGCGTTCGTGCTTATGCGTTCA
>CAMXSH010000088.1 GCA_947246475.1 uncultured Roseburia sp. | reverse complement strand
AGCGTGTTTACACGCACAGACACATGGGCATTGGACGGGCAAGACGGAATGAGCACGCAGGGCGAATGCCTGGATTGCGAATTCCGGCGGCGGTTGCGGGAGTGCGCCAGCACGGAGCAACCGACTTTCATAGATAGGCTTGACAGCAACCATGTGGATGAGCGTGTTTACACGCACAGACACATGGGCATTGGACGGGCAAGACGGAATGAGCACGCAGGGCGGCAGCTACTGTCTATCCTCCAGATCCATTTGAATTTTTTCAAGATAATGAACAAAGGTTCCGGAGTATGTAGATATTTCATAGGCCGGATTCAGCTCATCAAATGCAAAGCTTTTTTTCCCTCCCATTTCCATCCGTTCCCAAAAGGTTTTTAAATATGTAAAAGGAAGATAGGTAAAACAGTCTCGGTTTTTAAAATAAATAAGTAAAAAAGCGATCCCCTCCTGTACCTCAAATTCCTCCATAAACTTCATCTGATGCTCATGGATATTGGCAAGGGGAAAGCGGTCCTCCGCACACTCTTTGGCATCAAAGCAGACGGGTATTCCCTGCACGACGCCGATATAATCCACTGTACTTTTTTGTTCAAAATAAGCCAGCGTGATATGTCTTGTGCTCTGATCAATATGAATGGGTTTGATCGGAGTCGGCACTTTCTGGATCAGCGCCAGCTTTTGATTCCTGTATTTTTCATTTGTGAGGTTGATGAGTTCTTCTAAAAAGGATCCTCGCAAGCCTCTGGAATTCCATGTTGACATAATTACCTTCTTTCGCAACCGCTTCGTCTATTCGTAGACTAAACAAGAGAGCTGCTCACCGCAAGCGGCGGCTCTCTCCGCGGCTCGATTCGCAGGCTCCGCAACCGCTTCGTCTATTCTTAGACTAAACAAGAGCACTGCTCACCGCAAGCGGCGGCAGCGCTCTTGTTTAGTCTACTCATATCGTTTACCGCTCTTATGTCGTTCTTTTTTATAATGAAAACACCAGCATTTGCTTCGCAATCTTTTCCATGAGAGCCACGACACTGTTTGCAAGCAAGCTTGCACAGTGTCGTGGCTCTCATGGAACACCTTCGGTGCATGCTGGTGTTTTAATTATAACTTGCCCGCCGCACTCACAGTTTATTCGTCTACGTTATGGTATACTGCCTGAACATCATCGTCTTCGTCCAGAAGATCCATAATACGGTTAAACATTTTTTTATCTTCTTCGTCTGTCAGTTCCACATAGGTCTGTGGAAGCATCGTGACCTCTGCCTGTGCCATCGGCACTCCTTCTTTTTCCAGCGCCTCACGCACCTGGCTGAAATCATCCGGTGCTGTCAGGATCTCATAGCTGTCTTCTTCTTCATTGAAATCCTCAGCTCCCGCATCCAGCGCCAGCATCATAAATTCATCGGCGTCGGTTTCATATTCTTCTTTATCAATGATGATCTGTCCCTTCGTATCAAACATATAAGACACACAGCCTGTGGTACCCACATTTCCATTTCCTTTTGTAAAAGCATTTCGCACATTGGATGCGGTACGGTTTTTATTGTCCGTCAACGCTTCTACGATGATCGCTGTACCATTGGGACCGTATCCTTCATATGTAATATTTACATAATTCACCGCGTCCACATTGCCAGCTGCCTTTTTGATCCCTCGTTCGATGGTATCATTTGGCATATTATTTGCTTTTGCCTTTGCGATCACATCGCGGAGCTTACTATTGTTATTGGGATCCGGACCGCCTTCTTTTACCGCCACAGCGATCTCACGACCAATCACAGTAAATATCTTTCCCTTTTTTGCATCATTTTTTTCTTTTTTATGCTTGATATTTGCAAATTTAGAATGTCCTGACATTTTTTCCCTCTTTTCCGCATGGTGAATTTTGCTCACCACTGCTTATTTTTTATATTTTTAACAGACGTTTATCCCTCCGCCATAGAATGGATCAGCGCCTGCATACTATCCATGACAGAAGCTACCTGTTCTTCTGTCTTCACCGCACACAGGATCGTATCATCTCCAGCGATGGAACCGACGATTCCCTCCAGCTTTACAGCATCAATGGCTGCTGCCACTGCCATCGCCATCCCGCTGACGGTTTTTATCACCAGCAGGTTACCCGCCTGTTCCATGGACACCACACCATCTTGCAGCACACCGGTATACTGCCTGCCAAAACCACTGCTGCCACCACCTCCGCCCTCTGTAGACACGGTATAGCGTTGCTTCACCCGGATCCCCGGCACCTTGATCAGAGACATCTCCCGGATATCCCTGGACACCGTGGCCTGGGTTACCGAATATCCTGCTTCATTCAGAAAACGCGCCAGATCCTCCTGAGTCTCCACCTCATGTTCACGAATGATCTCCATGATCTTTTCCTGTCTTTGTTTCTTCATTTTAACACCTATTTTCGATTTAGCTTGCTTCTCATTTTTTCATAAAATCCAACATCACCGAGACAGACCATATCCACCATCTGCTCCGCCTTCCGGATATAGACTACATCCCCGGAAGAAGCATTCCAAAGAATCTCGCCGTCACACCGTACAGAAGCTTCATCCATATAGGATTCCCGCGTCCTTTCCACCTGAATCCGTATCGTATCCTCTGAAGACACAACAAGGCTTCGTTTGTTTAGGGAATGGGGGCAGATCGGCGTGATCACCAGCGCTTCCATATCCGGAGAGAGCACTGGACCACCCGCTGACAGATTATAAGCGGTAGATCCGGTAGGAGTGGCGACGATAACCCCGTCTGCCACATAGGTATCCATCAGTTCATCGTTGACCCAGACGCTGGTGGTGATCATTCTTCCGATATCCTTTTTGCCGACAATGATCTCATTGACCGCCAGGCTCTCTTCCTCCCCTGACTCGATCATCCCGGATAATATGATTCTCTTCTCAATACTATAGCGCCCGGACATCACCATATCCAGCGCCTGATACATCCGTGGTCTCTCCACCTCAGTCAAAAAGCCGAGAGTTCCCAGATTCACCCCCAGGATCGGTATTTTTTGCCCAGCTATTTTTTTTGCCACCTGGATCACTGTGCCATCTCCTCCCAGCACCAGTGCCATATCCACTTTCTGGTCCAGACATAACTCATCCTTATGACTTAATATTGTAACACAGTATTCGGATTTTTCCAAATATGTTTTTATCACATTTGCCACGGATCGCCCAGTATCCTTTTCTTCATTTACGATCAGGCAGAAATTTTTCACTATTGTACCTCCATTATACTAAATCCCCGGTATGTTTAACCGCATGTTCCTGGGCATCCTCCACGATCTGTCGGATCTCCTCATTTTGTTCCTGGGATATTCCCTCAAACTCCTGATTTTCTTTCTTTAAATATAGAAGATATTCAATATTACCTTCTGGTCCACGGATTGGGGAAAAATCCAGACCGCAGATCGCAAATCCCAGACTCCCGGCGTATGAAATAATACTCTCTATCACATCCTGGTGCACAGCGGGATCTCTGACAACTCCCTTTTTGCCCACCTTCTCCCTGCCCGCCTCAAACTGCGGCTTGATCAGGCACACCATCGATGCTCCTTCCTTCATCAAAGCTTTTACTGGCTCCAGCACCTTGGTAAGGGAAATAAATGCCACGTCAATAGATACAAAATCTACCAGCTTACCAATGTCCTCTGGTGTCACATAACGGATATTCGTTTTTTCCATGGATCTCACCCGTTCGTCCTGACGCAGCTTCCAGGCGAGCTGATTGGTCCCCACGTCTACTGCATAGACAAAAGCCGCCCCATTCTGAAGCATACAGTCTGTAAATCCACCTGTAGAAGCCCCTACATCCATACAGACCTGATCCTTCAATTCAATTGGAAATACCGCTACTGCTTTGTCCAGTTTGTAGCCGCCACGACTGACAAATTTTAACTTTTTTCCCCGGATCTCGATGAATACCTCTTCCGGAAACTTCTGCCCTGCCTTATCCTCCCGCTGGTCGTTCACAAAGACATTTCCTGTCATGATCACCGCTTTTGCCTTCTCTCTGGACTCTGCCAGACCACGGTTCACCATAAGTACATCCAGTCTCTCTTTCATCCTTTTCTCCATTCTTGTAAACGTTACGCATTTTTTCCAAGCATTTTCTCAATCTTCTCTGCCACACTTCCTGCGTCCATTTCCAGTCTTTCATACAATTCTTCGGGTGCGCCGTGCTCCACAAAGCAGTCGTCAATAGAGCAATTGAAAAACACCTCCGGTGCACATCCTTTTTCCACCAAAAATGCCTCTGCCTGCTGGCCAAGTCCTCCATTCTTCACATTATCCTCCAGGGTGACCGTCATTCTGTGGGTACGCACCAGCGCCAGCATCAATTCCTTGTCAAATGGTTTTACAAACCTCATATTAACCACAGTGCAGTGAATATTCTTTTCCCGTAACAGCCGCCCTGCCTCCAGCGCCGTCCCTGTCATATTTCCCACAGCAAAAAGCACTGCATCTCCTTCTACCTGCTCCGGATCTACTTCTTCATTTCCTTCCAGCAGTCTGCCCTGCACCATGAGAATCCGGGCACGTCCCATTTCCCAGGGCTTCTCATATACGATTTCTTCTCTGCCTTCTTCATAAATGTCCCCTCTTGGATACCGCACTGCCACAGGACCATCCTGATCATAGGCAAAATCAAGGCACTGCTCCAGCTCTCTGCCACACATCGGAGAGAGCACTGTCATGTTAGGGATCGAAGTAAGATAGGAAATATCGAAAATACCCTGGTGGGTATCGCCGTCCCGCCCCACGATCCCGCTGCGGTCTACCGCAAAGATCACAGGAAGCTCATTCAGACAAATGTCATGGATCAGCTGATCATAGGCCCTCTGCAAAAATGTAGAATAAATGGACACCACCGGACGCAGCCCGCCTGACACAAGTCCGGCAGCGAAAGTCACTGCATGCTCCTCCGCGATTCCCACATCAAAAAACCGCTCTGGGTACTTCTCCCCGAATCCTTTCACTCCAGTTCCGTCGGGCATGGCAGCACAAACAGATACAAGTTCCGGGCATTCCTCTCCTTTTTTTACCATCCAGTCTCCAAATACATCGGTATAGGTTTTTCCGCCACTCTCCTCGATCTCCCCGGTTTTCGGCAGAAAACGCCCTACTCCATGGAAGGCAGATGGGTTATTTTCCGCGGGAAGGTATCCCTTTCCTTTCCTGGTCACTACATGCACCAGCACCGGACGGTTTTTGATCCGAGCCGCTGCCCGGAATGCTTCCAGCATATCTTTTATATTATGCCCGTCGATGGGTCCC
>CAMXSH010000087.1 GCA_947246475.1 uncultured Roseburia sp. | reverse complement strand
ACATTTTACAATCTATATTGTACCACAATTCTCCCTGCCTATAAAGACAAACCTGCATTCCATAAATTCAACCATTTTTTCCGATTCTACCAACCGTAGAACTGTGATTCTACGCACCGAAGGTTGTAGGGAAATGTATTTAATGTTATGATACAAATATTACTTAAGTTTATCGGAAGGTAGGTTTATATCATGGATCAGGCAAAATCGGGCAGATTTATAGCAGAGAAGCGGAAAGAAAAGGGAATGACCCAGAAGGAACTTGCGAAACATCTTGGCATTGGAGATAAGGCTATTTCAAAATGGGAATGTGGGCGAGGGATGCCGGATAATTCTATTATGGTGCCACTATGCGATCTTTTAGGCATTAATGTAAATGAGCTTCTTATGGGAGAAACTCTCTCAGTAAAGGATTACAATGAAAGTTCAGAAGATATTATTCTAACACTGATTGAGGAAAAAGAATCTTTAAAAAGGAAAAACAAAAAGAACTTGGTTTCCTGCGTCATGGCAATCCTGTTTGCTGCCGTATTATTTGTCCTCATGACCATGCCTATCCAGATCCAGCATAACTGGGTATACTTTTTTGATCCGCTTACTTTTATTATGAATCCCATTCTTGTGCTGGTTATGCTGTTAACAACTGGGAATGTGAAACCGTTTTTTCAATCTTTTTTCATCATAGGAAAAAAGAATGTTGATCGAAATCAGCTTTTTTCCTCGCAGCAGGCAGTAAAGCTTGCTATCGCCTCTTTTTTACTTGGTGGAGGGATGATTACGGTTTTTGACACGATTTTTATATTGGGGACAATGGCATCAGAACCAGGAAAAAGGCTGGCAGTCGCACTGCTTACATTGCTGTACAGCATGCTGTTTGCACTGCTTTTGCTGCCGCTAAAGTACAGGCTGGAAGCAAAAATGGAGGAAATACATGAAGAATCTGATCCAAGCTGAATTGTTTAAATTAAAAAAATCAACTGCATATAAGGTTCAACTGATCACCTATCTGATCACAGAGGCTGTTATCCAAATGAACAATATCAGCAACAGCATTGCTTATCCAAAATATAATCCCACATACACAGGAATCGAATGGCTGCTGAATCTCCGCCAGACACTTTTATATTCGATTGTTATATTTCTTTTTACTACATATCACGTGAATGGAGATTTTGTAAGGCATACATTTTATACCAGCCTTCTATGTGGCAAATCGCGTAAAAATGCATTTCTGGCAAAGATAATCTCTGTATTTGCAGGAGTTGTTCCACTGATGCTGGTGCATTTCCTCACAGGAACGGTTCTCTGGAGCATACACGCAGGTTTTGGTATGAATTTTGGCTTAGAAGCAGTCTGCCTTATTGGAAAGGCTTTCGCCATACAAATTCTAGCTTCACTGATGCTGGTCAGTAATGCAGTATTTTTTTCCGTCATAGCCAAAAACAAAATGAGCGCTTTTAAATGGAGTTTTGGCACACTATATGTATTTGGCGTACTCCGGGGAAACATAGGGCATATCATACAGATTCCGGCTCTCCGTGACATTTTGCTGTTCTTATTATCGTTATGTTACCTAAATATCGGAACCTTTCTGGCTGCAATGATATTAAAACTACTGGCAGCCGGATATATTTTTGAAAGATACGATTTAAAATGAATGGAGGCAAACATGGCAGACATTATTTTCAAAGCAGAGAATGTTGTTAAACAATATAAAAAAAAGAAGCGTTTTATAGCTTTAAACGAGCTTAATATGGAAATACGCCGTGGCGATATCTATGGCTTTGTTGGGGAAAACGGCGCTGGTAAGACAACACTGATGCGCATTTTGGCAGGCTGGGCCAGGCAGACTTCGGGATACATTACCTTGTTTGGGGAAAGCAGTGAAAAAGGACTTTGCCAAAAACGCCGCCACATCAACGGAATTATCGAAACACCGGCTCTCTATCCCGACCTGACTGCATGGGACAATCTTAAGGTCTGCTGTCTGCAGAGGGGCATTGCAGATCAGGAATGCATCCACGAGTCGCTAAGAGCCGTTGGTTTGACAGGAGAAGATGCAGACTGCACAAAGACCAAAAAGTTTTCATTTGGTATGAAACAACGTCTGGGCATCGCCATGGCTTTACTTGGCAAGCCACAATTTCTATTTTTTGACGAGCCTCTCAACGGGCTTGATCCTATGGGAATTCGCGATTTTCATAAATTAATCCGGGCAATGAGCAGACACGGAATTACCATCCTGATTTCCAGCCATATGCTGCGCGAACTGAATTCCCTGGCCACTTGTTACGGATTTATCCATAAGGGAAAAATGATGGAACAAATCTCATCGGAAGAACTTGCAGAAAAGTTCTGCCGCTATATGCTGCTTACGGTGGATAATGCAGCCCGCGCAGTAGAAATCCTCAGGGAAAAGCTGGGATTCATCCGGCTTGAAGCAGTTTCCCATGACACAGTGCATTTGTATGAGAGCCTTGATAAGGGTGGAGAGATCATGAAAGCACTTATTACGAACGAAATTACGGTAGAACAAATGACAACAAAAGGCGAGGATCTGGAAAAATATTACTTTTCACTGCTGAAAAATCAGTGCCTGTAAAGAGGTGATTTCATGAAAATATTGATCAAAGCTGAATTTTATAAGCTAGGAAAACTCCCCTCTGTCCGCCTGATATTTCTATTTACCTGTATGGCAGCAATGCTACGGGGCTTTTCTTCTTATCCGGGATATCAAATGTACATAATAGCCTTGGTTCCAGAGTTGTTTGATGCCGTGGTGGTTTCTGTCTTTACTGCTGCTTTCCTATGTGCAGAATTTTCTAACCGGACATTTGGCAATGCTGTTCTCAGTGGAGTATCGCGTCAAAATGTTTTTTCCGCTAAACTTGCAGCATACTTCCCGGGGCTGCTTGTACTGGTCCTGCTTCCACTGGCTGTCTCTGTATGCGCTGCAACGATAAGAAATGGTTTTGGTGCGGATTGGGATGCCGTTGTCTGGGAAATAATAGAAAAACTTCTTTTCTATATCCTGTATCGGTTTTTCATGGCAGGCTTTGCCATCTTTGCCGCCACCTTGATCCAAAACTCTATCGGAATGCTGGGAACTGGCGTGGCCGGAATTTGTCTCATAACGCTGATCAAAAAGCCTATGGAACATCCGGTCACACAGATTACATTTCTCTTTACTATAGTAGAAACTTTCATGTTCTTATCTTTGGCAGCCTTTATTTTTGCAAAACGGGAGCTGTAGGAAGGCAAGCCATTGTCACATCAAACATAATTTTAAATAAACTATCTTACGGCGCAAAAAATCATGCGCCCCCTTCCCATATGGAACGCATGACCTTTTGATCCTGTTATCTCAATGACGCCATATATATTTTTAGTACAATGGATACTTATCTGTCAGTGTCTTCACAATCTCCATTGCCTTCGCTTTATTTGCTTCCACATCATCAATAAGCATTGCGATGGCATCTGCGATCTGATCCATATCTTCCGTATTCATGCCGCGTGTCGTCACAGCAGCTGTGCCGAGGCGGATTCCACTGGTCACAAATGGACTCTGTGGATCATTGGGGATGGTGTTTTTGTTGGCAGTGATATTTGCCTCATCCAGCCATGCCTCCACCTGCTTGCCAGTCAGTCCCTTCTTCACCAGATCTACCAGCATCAGATGGTTGTCTGTGCCACCGGAAACAATGTCAATGCCACGGCTCATCAGACCCTTGCTCAGCGCCTGGGCATTCGCCACGATATTTTTACCATATTCCTTAAAGCTAGGATCCAGTGCTTCCTTGAAGCAGACCGCCTTGGCAGCGATCACATGCATCAGAGGTCCGCCCTGAATGCCAGGGAAAATAGATTTGTTCAATTTATATTCATTGGCAAACTCTTCACTGGAAAGAATCATGCCGCCACGGGGACCGCGAAGGGTTTTATGCGTGGTGGTGGTAGTCACATGAGCATAAGGGATCGGGCTCTCGTGTACACCAGCCGCAATCAGTCCAGCGATGTGCGCCATATCCACCATCAGGAATGCACCCACTTCATCTGCGATCTCGCGGAATCTCTTAAAATCAATTTTACGGCAGTAAGCGCTGGCTCCGGCAATGATCATTTTCGGCTTGCATTCCTTTGCAATGCGCTCTACCTCATCATAGTCAATAAATCCCTCATCATTTACTCCATAAGGTACGATATTATAATAAGTTCCTGAAATATTTGCCGGGCTTCCATGGGAAAGATGTCCGCCGTGATCCAGATTCATTCCCATCACGGTCTCACCTGGTTTTACAAGGGCAAAGAAAACTGCCATATTAGCCTGGGCGCCAGAATGGGGCTGAACATTGGCGTAAGTACAGCCAAACAGCTCTTTGGCACGGTCTCTTGCCAGATCTTCCACCATATCCACATACTGGCAGCCGCCGTAATATCTCTTGCCTGGATACCCTTCTGCATACTTATTGGTACATGTGCTTCCCATGGCTGCCATAACGGCTTTGCTGACAAAGTTCTCCGATGCAATCAGCTCGATATGGTCATTCTGTCTGCCAGTTTCCAGTTCCATCGCCTTGGCAAGCTCTGGATCCGCTTTTTTAACTTCTTCAAATGAATACATAATCTATCTCCTTTTTAATTAATTATTTACCTGGTCAATCGCCTTACCTATATCATTTCTCATATACTTATTCTCGAAAGTGATCCACTCTGTAGCGGCATAGGCGTTCTTTCTTGCTTCTTTCAGATCTCCTCCCTTGGCGGTCACTCCCAGGACACGTCCTCCATTGGTCACGATCTTGTCCCCTTCAAACTTCGTGCCGGCATGGAACACATAATAGCCCTCCCTGCCCTCAAAGTTCTCAAAACCTGTAATCACTTTTCCTTTTTCATAATGCTCCGGATAGCCGTCGGAAGCCAGAACGACGCAAACTGCCGCATTATCCTCAAACTGAAGATCAATCTCTTCTAGTTTTCCATCAATACAGGCGTTCATCACATCCACAATGTCATTTTTCATCCGGGGCAGTACCACCTGCGCCTCAGGGTCACCAAACCGGGCATTGTATTCCAGTACCTTCGGTCCATCTGAAGTGAGCATAAGTCCCACAAACAGGATTCCCACAAAATCTCTTCCTTCTGCCTTCATGGCATCCATCGTGGGCTGGAACACCTTTTCCTCACAGAATTTTTGGATTTCTTTGTCGTAAAATGGTGTAGGGGAAAAGGTTCCCATGCCTCCGGTGTTCAGTCCTTCGTCATTGTCCTTTGCCCTCTTGTGGTCCTGGGCGCTGGTCATCGGCTTGATATGGGTTCCATCACAATAACAGAGAACCGATACTTCCGGCCCTGTTATAAATTCCTCGATCACGATGCGTTTTCCGGCGTCACCAAACTGCTTATCCAGCATCAGTGTCTTAACCCCCGCCTTTGCCTCCTCCAGCGTGTTGCAGATCAGCACACCCTTTCCAAGAGCAAGCCCGTCCGCCTTGAGCACGATGGGCATTTTGGCAGTCTCCAGATAAGCAAGTGCTACCTCTGGGGTGTCAAAATTTTCGTAGGCTGCTGTAGGGATCCCATATTTCTTCATAAGGTCTTTGGAAAATGCCTTGCTGCCCTCGATGATCGCCGCATTTTTGCGCGGTCCGAACACCCTGAGCCCGCGTTCTTCAAAGACATCCACAATACCGCCCACCAGCGGATCATCCATCCCGATGATCGTCAGACCGATCTCATTCTCCTGGGCAAAATCTGCCAGACGGTCAAATTCCATGGCCTGGATATCTACACACTCCGCCACTCCGGCGATCCCTGCATTGCCCGGTGCACAGTAGATCTTATCCACCTGGCTGCTTTTTGCCACACTGGCCACAATGGCATGTTCACGTCCGCCGCTTCCTACAATGAGTACTTTCATCTGCTTTTCCTCCATATTTACATTATTATATATATTTCACGATTCCATCCACGATCTTGATCCGTCCATTAGCAATATCGTCAATGGCCTGGGGCAGAATCTCCCACTCCGCCTGCTCCATCACCCGTTTCTGCAATATTTCCGGAGTGTCATCATCCCTGACCTCCA
>CAMXSH010000086.1 GCA_947246475.1 uncultured Roseburia sp. | reverse complement strand
TAACGAACACGCCGAAACCAAAGGTTTTGGCGTGAGTGCTTATGCGGTTTGGTTTACCCAGAAGATGAGTAACGAACACGCCGAAACCAAAGGTTTTGGCGTGAGTGCTTATGCTAGTATAAAAATTTTAAGAAAGTATGTGTTTTGGAAAAGGATGACATATACTTTCTTTTTCATTTATGATATACTGTCTTAAAAAGAGAGTGTGCTGTATCATTCACTTTGCGTCATGTGGCTGGCACACTAGAGTGAGAAAATCAGAAGAATTGGGGGAAAGATATGAAAACAATTACTAGTTTTACGGTGGATCATCTGAAACTACTGCCCGGTGTATATGTATCCAGAAAGGATTGTACTGGGACAGACATCGTAACAACCTTTGATATTCGTATGACCAGGCCGAATTTTGAGCCGGTTATGAATACGGCAGAGATACATGCCATTGAACATCTGGGTGCTACATTTTTACGGAATCATTCCCAGATGGGAGAAAAAGTCGTGTATTTTGGACCGATGGGGTGCCGCACCGGCTTTTATCTGATCTTGGCGGGAGATTATGAATCAGTGGATATTCTGCCGCTCCTGAAGGAAATGTTCACTTTTATCCGGGATTTTGAGGGGCAGGTACCAGGAGCTTCTCCAGTGGAATGCGGCAATTATCTGGATCTGAATCTGCCGATGGCAAAGTATGTGGCAGAGCGCTATTTATCTAATGTATTAGAAGGTATTACGGAGGAACGTCTTGTATATTAGTTAATTTGGAGATTAGGTTGTTTGGCAGATTAAGCTGTCATTTACTCAATATTCGCCGTACCAGTCATTATTCCGGATCCCCTGCATATTTATAATAAAAAGGATACAATGCGGGAGCCGGGGGAAGGATGTTCAACTGGGAAGGGCGGATTTTGGACAACAAGAGCATAATGGCAGTAAAAGCAGCACTTCCTTTTCTGGATATCCCCGTGGGAGAGGTTATTGATCTGGAAGGACTGCTTCGGGCGGTTCGCTGTTTCTGCAGAAAGCAGGAGCAGCGGATGATTGATATGCTGCTACAGTTTTTTATGATGAAACGGATGATGTCCATGATGACGATGTTTCAGGAAGCACAGAATTCGGACCGGGGCATGGAGGGGATCATAGATCTGTTGAAAAGCCAGGTACCGAAAGAGCAGCAGGATATGTTTGACATGATGTCCATGATGATGTCCATGCAGGATCTGGGAGCCGGAATGACAGGAGAGTCTGGAATGACAGAAGAATCCGGAATGACAGAAGAGTATGGCGGGCAGCCGGAAGCAATGGACAGTATGTTCTCAAGCCAGATTCCAGAACCCCAGGCGGATGTACAGAGTGCCGATATTGATGCGGCAGAGGAAGAACCCCTTCCTGAAATCTGGCAGCGCATTGCAGAAAATATCGACAAGGGGACAGAATATGACAGATCAGAAGGATATATTCAGGAACATGCATCCGGTAAAGGCACAGATCATCCGGGAACTGGAACAGAAGGCGAAAGGGAAGGAAATGAAGAATTCCGCACCGCTTATCATGGAGGCGATGCAGAAGCTCAAAGCCCACAATCTTTCTTTTTCCCAGGAGGAGGTATCGGTGCTTCTGGGAATCCTTACAAAGGATATGAACGAGGAAGAAAAACAGAAGGTGGAAATGATGAAACAAGTTATAAAAAATAAAGGCAAGCGATAGGATGAGGATGGGGGCAAAATTTATTTTGTCCCCAAGAGTTTATTTCAAAGCAATGGAGGCAGCAGGATGAGAAAAATAAATGAGATACAGGCGATTCAAAGATATATTGAAACACGGATGAAAGGGAAAGAGATGCAGAGACCAGGGGTAAGGACCAGGGAGGCTCAGCAGCTTCTGGAGAAGATTGACCGCGTACTGGAGTTTCAAAAGATATCCGTTGGAGAGGCAAAACAGGTGATGCACATATCCAGTCAGATATCCAGTTTTGACGTGGAGATGTCGCACATGTCAGAATGTCTTGCTGATTTTGCCTCCCGGCTTTCGGATCTCTCCCAGTCCAATCTGGCGATCGTGGAAGAGACTACTGCCACCATGGGACAAGTCCGAGATAATGTAGGATTTACTTCCCAGCGTTTAAATCAGCTGTCGGAGGAGAGTAGAGAATTAACTGAAAAAAACAGTGAGGGGAGAAGACTTCTGGAAGAGGTCGAGACATTGAAAGCTGGTGTTGTAGAGGACACCCGCCAGATGGATGATCAGATCATGAAGCTGGTCAGGCTTGTTCAGGAGATCGAGGGCATTGTTGACAGCGTGCAGGGAATCGCAGCCCAGACGAATCTTCTGGCGCTGAATGCCTCCATAGAGGCTGCCAGGGCTGGAGAGCAGGGAAAAGGATTTGCTGTGGTAGCGGGAGAGGTAGGAAAACTCGCTGAAAACACCCAGAAAGAGCTGGATGCGATGAAACGTTTTGTACAAAAAATCTATGAGGCGTCCAAAGCAGGACAGGAGAGTACCGCCCAGGCCTCCAGCTCCACCCAGGAGATGAGCGGAAAGCTGGATATTGTATTCAGGACAGTGGGAGATAATATTAACATGCTGGAGCAGGTGGCAAGTGATGTGGCAGCCATCAATGACTACATGAGCATGGTGGAGCAGGCTTCTGGAGATGTGAATGCAGCGATGGAGCAGTGCAGCCAGGACGCAGAGCAGATCACGAATCTTACGATGACAGTCAGTGAGCTGGCAGATGAGACCAGAGAGGCAGCAGACCAGATCAGCAGTATAGAGAATAAGATAACGGAGAGCACCAGGCTTCTGTACAAGGGGCTGAATACAGGGATCACCATGCTTACGAACCAGGAACTGATCGATGTCCTTGAATCTGCCAAACAGGCGCACAGGGACTGGGCGGAAAAAGTGTCCAGCATGGCGGACCGGATGAAGGTACTTCCTCTGCAGCTGGATTCCAATAGGTGTGCTTTTGGACATTTTTATAATGCCATTACGATACAGCATCCACAACTGGTGGAGGGATGGAAGAGCCTGAGTGAGGTACATAAAAGATTTCATACACTGGGAAGGCATGTCATCGACGCCATCAGCAGCGGTGATACAGAGAAGGCAGGGAAGGAGAGCGCAGAAGCAGAGCGCCTTTCTGGAGAGATCGTTAAGACGTTGGATGCCATGATCCAGAAGATTGGGGCAATGAGCGATCAGGGACAGGATGTATTCTGATAACAGATAATTACGCTAAGAAAAAAAGGGAGCCCGAGCAGGGCTTCTTTTAATATGGTCATTTTTTAAAATTATTAGCACTCAAGCTTGACGAGTGCTAATAATTGTGATATAACAGAGATGACAGGTTAATTAGATTGAAAAAAGAGAGGGTGATATGATGAACATTACGAAATTTACGCAAAAGTCAGTAGAGATACTGAACAGCCTGGAAAAGATTGCATATGATTTTGGTGCCCAGGAGATCGTTCAGGAACATCTGCTTTATGGCATGCTGACTGTGGAAGACAGTCTGCTGAAAAAACTGATTGAAAAAATGGAGATTGACAGTGATGTCTTTCTGGCCCAGGTGGAGGGACTGGTTAGAAAGCGGCCACAGGTGAGCGGCGGGCAGGTTTATATCGGTGATGAATTGAATAAGGTTCTTGTATACGCAGAAAATGAAGCGAAGGCGCTGGGGGATGAATATGTATCCGTAGAGCATTTATTCCTTAGCCTTCTGCGCAAGCCTTCTCGTCCCATCAAACAGCTTCTCGGCGATTTTCGGATTGACAGGGAGAGATTTCTTCAGGCACTGTCGAAGGTCCGGGGAAACCAGAAAGTCACTACAGACAATCCGGAAGCGGTATACGACAGCCTGAACAAATACGGCTATGATCTGGTGGAGCGGGCAAGAGAGCAGAAGCTGGATCCGGTGATCGGCAGGGATTCGGAGATCCGCAATATGATTCGTATCCTTTCCAGAAAGTCGAAAAACAATCCTGTGCTGATCGGTGAGCCTGGTGTCGGCAAGACGGCAGCAGTGGAGGGGCTGGCACAGCGTATCGTCCGGGGAGACGTGCCAGACGCACTGCGGGATAAACAGATTTTCGCGCTGGATATGGGATCTTTGGTGGCAGGAGCAAAATACCGGGGAGAATTTGAGGAGAGACTGAAAGCAGTACTGGAAGAGGTCAAAGAAAGTGACGGAAGGATCATATTATTTGTGGATGAGCTCCATACCATTGTGGGCGCTGGCAAGACAGAAGGTTCTATGGATGCCGGCAATATGCTGAAGCCAATGCTGGCAAGAGGAGAACTTCACTGCATCGGCGCCACCACGCTGGATGAGTACCGTATGTATATTGAAAAAGATGCGGCGCTGGAGCGGAGGTTTCAGCCAGTACTGGTGGATGAACCGACAGTAGAGGATACGGTTTCAATCCTGCGTGGTCTGAAAGACCGGTATGAGATCTTCCACGGGGTGAAGATCATGGATGCGGCGCTGGTGAGTGCGGCAGTGCTTTCGGACCGTTATATATCCGATCGTTTTCTGCCGGATAAAGCCATAGATCTTGTAGATGAGGCATGTGCCCTGATTAAGACCGAACTGGATTCACTGCCTACGGAGCTGGACGATGTGAAGCGTCATATCATGCAGCTGGAGATTGAGGAAGCAGCCCTGAAAAAGGAGACCGACAATCTCAGCCGGGAGCGGCTTGCGGTTCTCCAGAAGGAGCTGGCAGAGCTGCGGGAAGAATTTGCCGGGGCAAAGGCGAAATGGGATAATGAGAAAAATGTGGTGGAGCGGATCCACACACTGAAAGCAGAGCTGGAAGAGGTTAATAACCAGATCGAGGTGGCAAAAAATAACTACAATCTGGAAAAAGCGGCAGAACTTCAGTACGGGGATGTACCCCGTATCATGCGGCAGCTCAGTGAGGCAGAGGAGCGCGCCAAAGCAAGCGAGCAGTCCATGGTGCACGAGCGGGTGACAGAGGAAGAGATCGCAAAGATCGTGTCCCGCTGGACCGGAATCCCGGTAGTAAAGCTGACAGAATCTGAGAGGAACAAGACCCTGCACCTGGCGGATGCCCTGCATGAAAGGGTGGTGGGACAGGAAGAGGGAGTCACAAAGGTGACGGAGGCGATCCTGCGCTCCAAGGCAGGTATCAAGGATCCTGGCAAACCAATTGGTTCCTTTCTGTTTTTAGGTCCTACCGGGGTAGGCAAGACAGAACTTGCCAAAAGCCTGGCGCAGAATCTTTTTGACAATGAACAGAGTATTGTCCGCATAGACATGAGTGAATATATGGAAAAGCATTCGGTATCCCGCCTGATCGGAGCCCCTCCGGGATATGTAGGCTACGAAGAGGGTGGTCAGCTGACGGAGGCAGTCCGGAGAAAACCTTATTCAGTGGTTCTTTTTGATGAGATTGAAAAGGCGCATCCGGATGTGTTCAATGTATTCCTGCAGATTCTGGATGACGGGCGCGTGACAGATTCCAAAGGAAGAACGGTGGACTTTAAGAATACAATCCTGATTATGACGTCAAACCTGGGTGCTGAGTATCTTTTAGAAGGGATTAATGAAGAAGGGAATATCCAGCCGGAAGCGGAAGAGATGGTGATGGAACGTCTGCGCGCCAGCTTTAAGCCAGAGTTTTTAAACCGTCTGGATGAGGTCATTATGTTCAAACCGCTGACCCGCGAAAATATACGTGGGATCATTGATCTCCTGGTGGAAGAGCTGAACCGCCGTCTTGCTGGCCGTGAACTTTCGGTGGAGCTGACAGAGGCGGCAAAACAGAAGGTTGTGGAAAATGCCTATGAACCTGCTTATGGCGCCAGACCATTGCGGCGATACATTCAGAAAAATGTAGAGACTCTCCTGGCGAAAAAGATCCTTTCTGACGAGATCCATGCAGGGGAAACTTTTATAATCGACGAAGAAATGCTGTAAAAAATCAAAAAAATGAGGATCCGGGGTTAGAACACTACCCTGGATCCTCTGTGTTTTTCAAGATACGCCTTTAACAGTTACTTACAAAACTGTTTATCAAAGTCAGGGTTGAAGGCGTAGAAGTTTTTGCTGTTAAGACTGTCTTGTATCAGACGCAGGCTCTCGCCGAAACGCTGATAGTGTACAACCTCACGCTCTCTCAGGTACTTGATAGGATCACATACATCTGGATCTTTCACAAGACGGAGAATATTGTCGTATGTCAAACGCGCTTTTTGCTCTGCTGCTACCTGGTAAGGATAACGGGGATAAACGCAGAATTTCACTGGAACTTTTGTGAATC
>CAMXSH010000085.1 GCA_947246475.1 uncultured Roseburia sp. | reverse complement strand
TTATCATAGAAGACCAGTTATTTCTTTATTTTACAGAAAAAGTTTCACAGACTCTCTTATTTCTTAGCAGCCCCCTTATTCAAATTCTCTTGTACTCCTGTCACTCCCCCCTTTTCCTATACTGCGAAGGCGAACAACCCTTATACTTCCGAAACAACCGGCTGAAATAAAGCGGGTTATCATATCCAACGATCCGGGAGATTTTATTCACGGCATAGTTCGTGGTTTCCAACAGCATCTGGGCGTTTGTGATGCGGATGGAGGTGATAAACTGCATGGGGGTAGCCCCAGTGTGTTTTTTAAAGTTCCGGATAAACCAGCTGACACTCATTCCTTTTGAGGCAGCGTATTCTTCAATATTGATATCACGGTTATAATTCTCATTAAAATAAGAAGTGGCAATGTCCATCTCATGATCTAAATATTCATTTTTCAGTACATGCTCTTTCGTTAATTCCCGGTGGAAGATAATCAGCAGATAGCGCAGTAACAACGTCAGCATTTCTTCATAGTCCTCCTGGCAGCGTTGCAATTCCAAAATGATTTTTTTAAATACACGTTCATATTCCAATGAGATTCCCACAGGAAATACTCTCTGATCGTCGGAATAGCCGTATTTTCTTAATATGTTCTTTACATCACTTCCAGTAAAGTGAATCCAGTAAACTTCAGTCTTATCTATTCCATAGTATTCATATTTTTGAAATTCCCTTGGGCGGAACAATACCATGTTTCCGGCATCGATAATCGTTTCGTTATCCGGATTGTCAAAATGAAAGTGGGCGCGTCCAGAGGCAACATAGATGATCTGGAAATCCAGTCGGCCTCTGGGACGGTAGGTTGGCAGTTTTGGGTGCATGGACAGACGATAGGTTCCACAACTTCCCACGATCAGCGGCCGGCTTTTGTCTTTAAAGTTCAGCAGAGAGTGGTTTCGGTAGCCAGAGTTGATATACATGGCAGGACCTCCTTGGATGAAAATTTTTATAAATAACATTTGAATAATACGTGAATGCCATCTCAAAACCTACGGTTTTGAGATGTTCGCTACGCTCATATAATTTTTCTTTCTCCAATAAATGACCGCGAGCGGTCAACATTGGAGAAAAGAAAAATTGCATTCACTTCATTGTATCATTTTGTGCATATTTTGTCCATTTCTGTTTATAGACATATCTTGTTTGAAAATGTATGATGAAATCAAGATAATTAAAGGATGGAAGATGAAAATACTGAAAGGAGGAATGATTGGAAACTCGATGGGAAAAGCAAAAAAATATATGTAAAAGGAGGAGTATTCTATGATTGTGCCACGTTACTATGAAGATTTGAGTATGCTGCATGATAACACGCTGCCTGCGAGATCCTATTACATTCCGGCTTCGGAAAGAAGAAATGATCTGGTAGAGAACAGAGAACATTCAGATCGATTTCAGTTGTTGAATGGAGAATGGGATTTTAAGTATTTTGAAAGCATTTATGATGTGACGGATACTTTCTATGAGAGTGGTTATGATACTTCGGGATTTGACAGGATTTCAGTTCCGGGAGTATGGCAGATGGCAGGGTATGACAGTCATCAGTACACCAATATCCGCTATCCCTTCCCTTTTGATCCGCCTTATGTGCCGCAGGATATTCCATGCGGAGCATATGTGCATACCTTTTCCTATCAGAAGGAGGAGAAAGCGCCAAAGGCATTTTTAAATTTTGAGGGTGTGGACAGCTGTTTTTATGTATGGCTGAATGGTGTCTATGTGGGATACAGTCAGGTGCCGCATGCCACCAGTGAGTTTGACGTGACCTCATTGTTACAGGAAGGAGAGAATATCCTTGGGGTATTGGTGCTGAAATGGTGTGATGGTTCTTATCTGGAAGATCAGGACAAGTTCCGGATGAGTGGGATTTTCAGAGATGTTTATCTTTTGAAAAGACCAGAAAGAGCTGTGAGAGATTACCGTATGACACCAAAGATTGAAAAAGACCATGCCACGGTAAAAATGGAGTTCCATTTTAGTCAGCCAGTTGAAACGGAGGTGACGATAGAAGATAAGTATGGAGCTGTTGTGGCAGAGGGAGAAATCTCACAGGATGGTACATTGGATCTTACTGTGTTAAATCCAGTTCTCTGGAATACAGAGAATCCCTATTTATATACGGTAATCCTCACCACAAAGGAGGAAGTGATCGTAGATCATATTGGCTTCCGTACAATAGAGATTAAGGATAAAGTCATCTATTTTAATGGAGAGAAGATCAAATTCCGTGGTGTGAACCGTCATGATTCAGATCCAGAAACCGGGTTTGTGGTGGGCGTGAATCAGATCAAGACAGATCTTACTCTGATGAAAGAGCATAACTTTAATGCAATCCGTTCCAGCCACTATCCTAACGCTCCATACTTTTATCAGATGTGTGACCAGTATGGATTTATGGTGATTGATGAGGCAGATATCGAAGCCCACGGACCCTTTATGCTGTATCGAAAGGAAGATACCGATTGGAACAGATTCAACCGCTGGAATGAAAAGATTGCTGATGATCCGGCGTGGGAGCAGGCAATTATGGATCGTGTACAGCTTATGGTACAGAGAGAGAAAAACCGTTCCTGCATCGTTATGTGGTCCATGGGAAATGAGAGTGCCTATGGCTGCAACTTTGAGAAAGCGCTGAAGTGGACGAAAGAATTTGATCCGGATCGAATCACACAGTATGAGAGTGCAAGATACCGCAATTATAATGTCGCTTATAATTACGAGGATCTGGATCTGTATAGCCGGATGTATCCGTCGCTGGATGAGATTCGGGAATACCTGGAAAAGGATGGGAGCAAACCCTTCCTTCTGGTAGAGTATTGCCACAGTATGGGTAATGGACCGGGAGATTTTGAAGATTATTTCCAGATGATTCAGAGTGATGACCGGATGTGCGGAGGATTTGTCTGGGAATGGTGTGATCACGGGGTTGCACATGGCAGGGCGGAGAATGGAAAAACCATTTATCATTACGGCGGTGATCATGGAGAAGTGATTCATGACAGCAATTTCTGTATGGATGGACTGGTATATCCGGACCGCACACCTCATACCGGTCTCCTGGAATATAAGAATGTATATCGTCCGGTTAGGGTGGTTTCTTATGATGAGAAGAGTGGAGAACTAGTGCTTCATAATTATATGGATTTTGATGACCTGAAAGATTATGTGGAGATCTCTTATGAAATGGCACAGGATGGTCTGACGGTGGAAAAAGGAAAGCTGCCTGCCATTTGCGCAGCGCCCCACAGTGATGCAAAAGTGGATCTGAAATTACAGATACCGGTTTCCGGAAGGGTATATTTGAAATTGATCTATCGTCTGAAAAAGGCTTTGCCGCTTTTGGAGGCTGGCCATGTATTAGGGTTTGACGAGATCAAACTTGCCAATGCGGACGGAAGAAATACGCAGGCAGTCAAATGGCTCGAAAAGGATTCAACTACCAATGACATCACGGTAAAGGAGACAGATCTTCGGATTACACTGCAGGCAAAAGATTTTAGCTACACCTTGGACAAATGCACCGGATTATTTACACAGCTTCAGTTCACCGGAAGAGATTATCTGCAGCATCCGATGGAGTTAAACATCTGGAGGGCAACCACCGACAATGATATGTATTTGAAGGAAGAGTGGAAAAAGGCTCATTATGATGAGGCCTATACCAGAGCTTACCAGATCGAAGTGCTCCAAAATAAATACGGCGTACAGATTATGGAGCATGTGGCGGTTGTGGCAGCTACGGTACAGAAGATATTGGATGTGGAGATCACATGGAAGATCGATGGAAATGGAAAAATCGCAGCTATAATCTCCGTGACAAAGGATGAAGAATTTCCGGATCTTCCACGGTTTGGAATAAGGCTCTTCCTGGATAAGAAACTTGATGATGTCTGCTATTTTGGAATGGGACCGCAGGAAAGCTACTGCGATAAGCATCAGGCCTCCAGCCATGGATGTTATCGTTCCAAAGTTTGTCAGCTGCATGAGGATTATATCCGCCCCCAGGAGAATGGAAGCCATTATGACTGCGATTATGTAGAAGTGTCAAATGCACAGTTCGGGATTACAGCAGTTTCCGAGCAGACATTTTCCTTTAACGCATCGTTATATACCCAGGAAGCGTTGGAGAGGGCAGCACATAACTACGAACTTGAGGAATCTGACAGTACCGTGCTTTGCATTGATTATGCACTAAACGGCATCGGTTCTAACAGCTGTGGACCGGCCGTTTTAGATCAATATCGGTTTGATGACGCAGCATTCCGATTCCAGTTTGAACTGGTTTTGTTTGTGAAAGAGTAAATTATAATGAAGGAAGGGGCGATACTTATGGAGGAAAAGAGATATTTAAAGTGGTATAACAAAGTGGGATATGGATCCGGCGATATTGCAGGTAATGTGGTATATGCATTCCTGACATCCTTTGTCATGATCTATCTGACAGATACGATTGGCCTGTCATCGGGTATTGTGGGAACATTGATCGCAGTGTCCAAGTTGTTTGATGGATTTACAGACATCTTTTTTGGATCGATGATTGACAAGACACACAGCAGATTGGGAAAGGCAAGACCGTGGATGATATATGGTTATATCGGATGTGCCATAACGCTGGCAGCGTGTTTTGCCGTGCCGGTAAGTTTTGGCAAGACGGCGCAGTACGCATGGTTCTTTATTGCCTATACCCTGTTAAATGGTGTGTTTTATACGGCAAACAACATTGCATATTCAGCACTCACGTCACTGGTCACAAAGAACAGCAAAGAGCGTGTGCAGATGGGATCTTATCGTTTCATCTTCGCGTTCTCAACAAGCCTTCTGATTCAGTCGGTTACAGTTGGATTTGTTGGTTTTTGCGGGGGCGGTGCAGCAGCATGGCGAACGGTAGCCATTATTTATGCAGCGATTGGATTAATTGTAAATACCATTTCCGGTCTTTCCGTCAAGGAACTTTCAGACAATGAACTGAATGACGGAGAGACAGAAGAGAACGAAGAAAAGTATGGACTGGTTCAGGCGTTCAAGTTACTTGCTAAGAATAAGTTTTATCTGATGATCTGTGGCACTTACATTTTGCAGCAGTTATACAGCGCCATGATTGGTGCAGGTATTTACTATATGACATGGGTATTAAAGAATAAGAACCTGTTTGGACAGTTTGCATGGGCTGTTAATATTCCCCTTATCATCGCACTGATCTTCACACCAACGCTGGTAGGTAAGTGGAAGGGTATGTACAAGCTGAATCTGAGAGGATATATCATTGCTGTGATCGGCCGGGCATTGGTAGTTGTTGCAGGATATATGGGAAGCATTCCTCTGATGATGGCATTTACAGCACTGGCAGCGTTAGGGCAGGGCCCCTGGCAGGGAGATATGAATGCGGTGATCGCGTCCTGCTCGGAATATACATTCCTTACCCAGGGCAAGAGAGTAGATGGAACCATGTATTCCTGTACGTCTCTTGGAGTAAAGATTGGCGGCGGGATCGGAACTGCTGTGGTGGGATGGCTGCTTGAGCTGAGTGGTTATGTAGGTACCAATGCAGTACAGACACAGTCAGCTCTTGACATGATGCAGTTTATGTATTTATGGCTTCCGTTGATCTTCGATGTACTTATTATGTTTATCCTATCCAGAATGAATGTAGAAGAAACCAATGAAAAAATCAGAAAAGCAAGATTGTAAGTTTATTATATAGCATAAATAATAGGAGAATAGGGAGAGATGTACGGATGCATTTGACATTTAAGGAAACGAAAGAAGATATTTATGCAGTCCGGAGAGTTTCAAAACATATATCTCCACATTTGCATAATGCATTGGAGATTGTATGTGTGACAGAGGGAACATTGGAACTGGGAATTGGGCAGGAGTTGTATCATATGGAAAAGGGAGATATCGGTCTTGTTTTTTCCGATATCATTCATCATTACCAGGTCTTTTCCGGTGGAGTAAACAAAGCGGTCTATATTTCGGTTCCACCATCTGTCACCGGTATATTTGCGGATAAGATACAAAATGAAGCACCGGAATGTCCGGTTGTAAAAGCGGAACAGATTGAACCGGATGTATATCATGCCATAAATGCCATCAGGCAGATAAAAGAAGGGGAGCCTATGATCGTACAGGCATATGTTCAGATCATTTTGGCAAGATGTATGGGAAAATTAAACCTGGTTGAAAAAAGCAGTGTGGGGAGCGACGATCTGATTTACAGGACAGTCTCTTATATCTCTGGCAATTTTCGAAAGCAGTTTTCATTAGGAAAAATGGCAGGAGAT
>CAMXSH010000084.1 GCA_947246475.1 uncultured Roseburia sp. | reverse complement strand
ATCTGACACACATTAGAAATATGTGGTCCCGCACAAAATTCCTCATATTCTCCCTGCTTATAAAAGCTGATTGGTTCTGCATCATTCAGTTCCTGGATCAGCTCAATTTTATATGTTTCACCAGCGTGCTCCATAAAGCTAAGAGCTTCTTCTTTTGACCTCTCATAGACTTGCAAGGAGAGAGACTCTTTTACAATTTTTCGCATTTCTGCTTCAATGTTCTTTAAATACGCCTCTGAAAATGAAAAATTAAATTGAAAATCATAATAAAAACCATTTTCGTGCGGGACCGATGGCGCACTTCGTTTCTGGATATAAGCGTTTCACAGCCTGTGCAAGCACATGTGCACTCGTATGCCAAAATGCCTTTTTCCCCTCCTGTTCTGCAAAGCTTACTTCTACAATTTCTCCATTTTTTCGTAGAACCTTCATAATTTGCTGCTCCTTTTCTTTTCAGTTTTAACGATTTGGCAACAACATAAGAAAAGCACCCATAAGACCATAATCGTATAGTCTTAAGGGTGCACTTAGCACGGTTCCACCTTAACTTTTCACTTCAGATTCTATCAAATCCTATCCTTTAACGCAGGCATACGGTAACACTTACTCATTTCAGCATTACAGCTCTGGAATGGTTTTCGTCTAATTTCCACATAAATAGCTTCCACCAAGTACTATTCTCTCTGGATGTTTCCAACTAAACTACTTTTTTCCGTCTTCGCTTTTCTTATGTTATTGATGGTACTTTATCACAACTTCTTTATTTTGTCAATGCTCATTTTGACCCAAAACGGTTACTTCGGGGCATTTGCAGCAGTTCATGGATACAAGAGAGGCTAAGCGGGAATCTGCAAAACTCTTGGATAAGGTTGTGGGAGTGAATTAAAACTGAATAAGAAAAACTTTCCCTTGCAGCTTGCTATAAATAGCCCCGCCTCTTTGCCTCGTCTATCAAATGCGGTTTAATATCAGGATATGTCCATCTTTTCGGCAGTTCATCCATTATCTCGATTTTCTCAATTTCACTATGTAACTCTGTTTCAAAACACTTGATATCAATAATTTTTTGCAAATAGTCCATTACAATATATTCGTTTCGTGTTATAATGTTTTTTGAAATATAATTTACAATCATGAGTAGTAAATTGCTCAGAAATGAAAATTATTATTGAATTATTTGTTGATATTATTTTTGCAAAAGAAATGGAGGTTAACATGGCATTTTTCAAGAAATTTTTACAGGAATTTAAAGAATTTGCCCTCCGCGGCAATGTAATGGATCTGGCGATCGGCGTTATCATTGGTGCCGCCTTTCAGGCGATCATCAATTCCCTGGTAAATGATGTTCTTTCCCCGCTGATCGGTTTGGTGGCACAGACGGATCTAAGCTATCTTGTTCTCACGCTAAACGGCGTTGACATAAAATATGGCGCCTTCCTTACTGCAGTGATCAATTTCATCATCATGGTATTTGTGATCTTCTTACTGGTAAAAGGCATGAATGCCCTGGGAAGCCTGGGGAAAAAGAAAGAAGAGCCAGCGGCGCCAGCCACAAAAAAATGTATTTACTGTTTCAGTGAGATCGACATCAACGCCACAAGATGCCCCCACTGTACTTCTGAGTTCATACTAGAAGAATCTATAGAAGAGGGTCAAAATGAAGAACTTTAAAAATGTATTTACTATTTCAGTGAGATCGACATCAACGCCACAAGATGCCCCCACTGTACTTCCGAATTTATATTAGAGGAATCTATCGAAGAGGGTCAAAATGAAGAACTTTAAATATGGAATTCAAAAAGGGATTCCCATCTTTTTAGGATATCTGCCTGTGTCTTTTACCTTTGGGTTCATGGCAGTGTCCGGCGGTCTTCCGGTGTGGCTGGCCGTTTTTATTTCCGTGACGAATCTGACCTCCGCGGGACAGTTTGCCGGAACCAACCTGATCTTTGCCCAGGCAGGGTATCTGGAGATCGCTCTGACTACTTTCGTGATCAACCTGCGCTACTCCCTGATGTCCCTGTCCCTTTCCCAGAAGATACACCACAAAACGCCCGTCTGGAAACGGCTCATCTTTTCCTTCGGGATCACCGATGAGACTTTCGTCGTAGCTTCCATGGAAAATGGTACGCTGTCCGCCGGCTATCTTCTGGGGCTTATGACCCTGCCTTTTATAGGCTGGTCCCTGGGCACCTTCCTGGGAGGCTCTGTCTCCACTCTGCTTCCCCTATCCCTGCAGAATGCCATGGGAATCGGTCTGTATGCAATGTTTATTGCCCTGATCGTCCCAGCATCCCGCGAGAAAAAGGAAGTCTTTCTGGTGGTTCTGATGGCAGTTCTCTTTGCCTGCCTGCTCAAATATACCCCGGTGCTAAAGCAGATTTCCTCCGGTTTCCGTGTCATCATTGCCACGATCTTAGCTGCTGGCATCGGTGCTTTTCTATTTCCAAAAGAAGAAGATGAGGAGGAAAAATCATGAGTCTCAAATACTGCCTGACCGCTATACTGCTCATGGCTCTCGTCACATACCTGCCAAGAGTAGTGCCCATTACAATATTCCGGGGACGCATCCGTTCCCGCTATATCCGGACCTTTCTGGACTACACCCCCTATGCGGTACTGGGGGCGCTGACTTTTCCTGAAATCTTTTATTCCACAGGAAATGTCCTGTCTGCCGTGGCAGGTACTTCGGTCGCCTTAATCTTAGCCTACTTTAAGAGAGGGCTGGTCATCGTGGCACTGGCGGCAATACTTGTTGTATATATGGTCCAGCTCATATAGCATCCCGGCGCTGGATCACCTTAACTGATGCAAAAATACATCCGGCAAAGATCAGCAGTGCTGCGGCAGCCATGGAAATCAGACAGATGGATTTATTTTGGGAGAAAAAGTCTGCGAACCAAAGAAGACTACTTTCTACCTGGTCCCCTTTTCCCTTCTCTCCAATATAATTTATCAAAAAGAAAAAGATAAAACTTGGTATCATTCTCAAAAGGTTCATCCACTGGGTACTTTTTCCATTACCTGCGATATACAGGATAAGAAACTGCACAGAACCTACAATGAGGCTCAATGCCACCGCCACAGCACTAAAATACATATTGTAATCCGTGACAGGAAACCCTTTGATCCAGCTCGTTGCTGCCACCACACAGATCCCATATGCCACAGCTGCCATCAGTATCACCCCAAAACACATAAAGCGGCCCACAACCCGTTCCCTGTCACTGCCAGGCAGCATCTGGATAAAAGTGGACATATTTTTATTTTCCAGACAGTAAGGCGTCGTAGACACGATAAGAACACCAAAACAAAGGTAAGAGATAATAAATATCATATCTTTAGAATAATATATGGACATCAGGATAACTAATACCGGAAAAGCCATCATTACTACTTTCTGATATTTATAAAATAAAAAATCTGTCTTCATGAATTTAACCCAGCTCATGCCATACCTGCCTTTCTTTTATTTGCATCCTTTTGAAATGCCACTATGATCTGATTTACTGTTGCTTTCTCAACCAGTACTTTTTTGGGCAGCCCCGCCGCCTCATCCAATGGAAGTAATCCATAAAACCCGAATTCCGATTCAGAAAAGCCGATCACCGCCTTTTTCTTTACCCTCACCGCATCTTCTCTTCCACCCTTTACCACCACATAGTTTTCCAGAAGATCATCCTTTGTCTCGCAGAATACTTTTTTCCCATTTTCGATATAGAAAATATAATCTGCGATCTGCTCCAGGTCCTCCATGATATGGGTGGAAAACAAAACACTGTGCTCCCCATCTTCGATATAGTTCTGCAGTATTTCCATAATCTCTTCCCTGGTCACCGGATCCAGCCCGCTGGTAGCTTCATCCAAAAGCAAAACCTTCGTCGAGCGGGATAATACCCCGGCAAACATCAGCTTGATCTTCATTCCCCTGGAAAAATCACCAATTTTTTTATTTTCTGGAAGCTTCCAGCGCTTTATGCAATCGTCAAACTTTCTGCTGTCAAAATCCTTATAAAATATTTTCATAATCCCCCGCACATCCCGTATGCGGAACTCCGGGTAATAATAAGATTCATCCCCGATATAACCAATGCTCTCTTTTACTGCTGCCGGATCCTCCTTTATGGAGACCCCATCCACCAGCACGCTTCCCTCCGTCAGCTGATACAGCCCCGTGATCAGATTAATACTGGTGGTCTTCCCCGCGCCATTCTGGCCCACATACCCCATAATATACCCTTTGGGCAGGGAAAAGCAGATATCCTGCAGAGAAAAATCTTTAAAATGTTTACTCATATGGTTCACTTCAATCGCATTCATACTATAAATGTTCCTCCACATATCTTATAATTTCTTCATCCGGCATTTCCAGATACTTCGCATTCATCTTCATAACCTCAAAGGCTTCCTCCATGCGTTTCTGATATTGTTCCCTGACAACGGAATTATTTTTTCCGAGAACGATACTTCCCTTACCCTGTCTCGAAACAATATACCCTTCACTCTCCAGCTCATTGTATGCCCTGGTAGTAGTGATCACACTGATCCCAAGCTCCTTGGCCAGTTTCCGGATGGACGGCAGAACCTCCCCCTCCGGGATCGCCCCGGAAAGGATCTGCTCCTGAATCTGGTCAAAAATCTGCCGGTATATAGGCAGTTCTGACTCATTTGATAAAATAATGTTCATATTTTTCTCTTTCCTTTTTGTTATACTGTATATACTGTATATATCTTATTATATACACTTGGGTTGGATTGTCAATTGTTTTTTGTGCTTTCATATAAAAAATTCTTGTGGTTTTCGGTTTTTGCGTTATAATATATAGTTAGAGACAAAGAACAAGGAGGAAATAACTTATGCCTAAAAGAACTGATATTCACAAAGTGCTCATTATCGGCTCCGGTCCGATCATCATTGGGCAGGCATGTGAATTCGACTATTCCGGAACTCAAGCATGTAAGGCACTGAAAAAACTAGGATATGAAATCGTATTGGTAAATTCCAATCCGGCTACGATCATGACTGACCCAGAGACAGCAGATGTTACATATATCGAACCGCTGAACGTAGACCGGCTGGAACAGATCATCGCAAAGGAGCGTCCAGACGCACTGCTTCCCAATCTGGGAGGGCAATCTGGATTGAACCTGTGTGCTGAATTAAATAAGAAGGGCATTCTTGACAAATATAATGTTAAAGTTATTGGTGTTCAGGTGGATGCCATTGAGCGCGGAGAAGACCGCATCGAATTTAAGAAGACCATGGATAAGCTCGGGATCGAGATGGCGCGCAGCGAGGTTGCCTACAGCGTGGATGAGGCACTCTCCATCGCTGATAAGCTGGGATATCCTGTAGTACTCCGTCCCGCTTATACGATGGGAGGCGCCGGAGGCGGTCTTGTCTATAATAAAGAAGAATTAAAAACTGTTTGTGCCCGTGGCCTGCAGGCAAGCCTTGTAGGACAGGTTCTTGTAGAAGAGTCTATTTTAGGCTGGGAGGAACTGGAACTTGAAGTTGTCCGGGATGCTGAGAACAATATTATCACAGTATGCTTTATCGAAAATATTGATCCTCTTGGTGTTCATACCGGAGATTCCTTCTGTTCTGCGCCGATGCTGACCATCTCTGAAGAATGTCAGAAACGACTCCAGGAACAGGCATATAAAATAGTAGAATCTGTACAGGTCATCGGCGGAACCAATGTGCAGTTTGCCCATGATCCTGTATCTGACCGTATCATTGTTATCGAAATCAATCCCCGTACCTCCCGTTCTTCTGCCCTTGCTTCCAAAGCGACCGGTTTTCCTATCGCCCTTGTATCGGCGATGCTGGCATCCGGGCTGACATTGAAGGATATCCCCTGCGGCAAATATGGTACTTTGGACAAATACGTGCCCGACGGTGATTATGTCGTGATCAAATTTGCCCGCTGGGCATTTGAAAAATTCAAAGGCGTGGAGGACAAGCTGGGGACACAGATGCGCGCGGTAGGAGAGGTTATGAGTATCGGCAAGACCTACAAAGAGGCTTTCCAGAAGGCCATCCGAAGCCTGGAGACCGGACGCTATGGTCTCGGACACGCTAAGAATTTTGACACCATGACAAAAGAACAGCTGCTGCAGCTGCTGATCACCCCTTCCAGCGAGCGCCATTTTATCATGTATGAGGCACTCCGCAAGGGAGCTTCTGTGGATGAGATCTTTGAGATCACAAAAGTAAAGACCTACTTTATCGAGCAGATGAAAGAACTTGTGGAAGAGGAAGAAGAGCTTCTGAAGTCCAAAGGAAAACTGCCATCGGATGACCTGCTGATCAAGGCTAAAAAAGATGGTTTTTCAGATAAATACTTGAGCCAGCTGCTGGAGATCCCAGAAGAAAATATCCGCAGCCACCGCATCGAGCTGGGCATGGAAGAGGCTTGGGAAGGGGTTCATGTAAGCGGTACGGAAAACAACGCTTATTATTAC
>CAMXSH010000083.1 GCA_947246475.1 uncultured Roseburia sp. | reverse complement strand
TTCCCATATTCTTTTAGACGCGCAATACTGTGAGTTCTCTGAAAGCCAAACAACGTACACCCCATACTGGCCAGGTTCCTGAATGCATACTCCGCTCCACCGGTTCCAGGGACAATTCCAATCTTCTGATCTTTATTTATGATATCAGAAAGTTCTTTTGAAATACTTTCAAACATAAACGCCGGTAAAGTAATCCAGATAAAATCCGCACCTAAAACTGCCTTCTTCAAAATACCGGAAACCTGAACTCCTTCTGCCCTGTACAAAAAAAGATTCTGGTTGTCATATACATCAATGGTACTGGAAAAACGTCCAGGAGAGGATGTATAAATAGTAACCGTTTCTCCCCTGTGGGCCATTTCCGCCGCCATCAATGTACCAATATTTCCTCCGCCAATCACACAATGCTTCATCTTTCTTATTCCTTTTCCAATAACCTCAGAGCAGTTATAAGCCGCTCATTATCCTCCTCTGTCCGGACAGCAATCCGCACATAGTCCCCAGTCTGTATTTTAGAACTCAGATCCTTAATAAAAATATCATAATTTTCAAGAAGCTGGACTGTTAACTCCTTTGCCGACCACCCTTTCGTAAGTCGGCACATAATATAATTAGCCTGGCTGGGAAAAGGAGTGATAAATGAAATAGAATTAAGCTTCGTTACAAATTCTTTTCTGACCTCACGGAACCTAGCCAGCGCCATCTCATAATCTGGTCTGTATTTTTCCTCGATCTGCATATAAAATTCCGCAAAAGAGTTTATATTCCATATCGAAACTTTCTCTGACATCATCCGGATCATAGATTCATTAGAAGACACTGCAATCCCCAGCCTTAATCCTGGAACCCCATAGGATTTTGATATACTCTTCAGTACGATCAGATTTTTATTGGCATCCAGGATCTCCTCACAGATCAAGGATGACTGCGGAGCCTCTGCAAAATCAACAAAACTCTCGTCCACCGCAAAAATGATTCCCTGCTTGTTCAGCTCCTCTGCCATTTTTAATACATCTTCTTTAGAAATAAAATTACCAGTAGGATTGTCCGGATTCACCAGGACAAGCAGCTCAATCTCTTTATCCTGAAAATACTCTAGAATATCTTCTGCCGCATAGGTAAAATCTTCATGGTCGGGAATATAAACAACGGCATTTTCTACATCTGCGCGATTGATATATTCTTCAAATGAAGGGAGGATAAATCCAATCTTTCCCTTCTGGCTTTCCATAAGAACTTTAATCAATTCTGCTGCACCATTTCCAACGACGATCTGCTCTTTTCTCACAGAGAAGTTTTTCGCAGCCAAAAGCGCATTCACAGACGCTCCCGACGGATACTGGGTCAGCAGCTTCTCAAAATTCGCTTTCATCTCAACAATCAGCCTCTGGGGAGGAAAATAAGGATTCACCAAATAGCAGAAATCCAATACTTTGGGATATCTCCAATATCCCCCATACCTTTTTTGGAGCTTTTTCAACCTGTCCTCCCCATCAGAAAAAATAGATGAGGCAATATCCAGGTCCTGAATGTCATCGATTTCATACCATTTTTGGCCATTGAGCCGTTTAGCCCGGATACTCGTATGATCCAAAAGAGTAATTACCCGGAGCACCTGCTCATAGTACTCATTATTTCCCAATGCCGTTGAATATGCATCTAAAAAGGGAACATACTGAGTCCTGGAAAACTGCCGGCTGAATTTATAAATATTTACCGTTTTATAATATACAGGAATATCTCCAAATGCAAAATTCTTCCCGGAGACGAAATCCAGTATCTCGTCCCTGTCTGATATTTTAACCACCGTGCCATTCATCCAGCTTTCATACCGATCTACCAGTGCCAGCGTCTCCCTGGGATCCTGGATGAGATCTGTAAGTACAGAATCCTCAAATATCAGATCCGACTCCAACAAGATCGTATCAGATTCCAAAAGAACGTGTTTTGCCAAGGCCAAAGAATAGATATTGTTTGTCTTATCATATATATTGTTCTCTATAAACTCGATGGGTGTACTGATTTCTAATGAGTGTATATATTCTACTAAAATATCCTTCTTATAACCCACGACAATTACGATCCGGTCAAGGTTCTGATGTTCAAGCTGTCTCAGCATCCGTTCGATTAAAGCAATGCCATTTACCTGAACCATGCACTTCGTATTATTTTCCGTCAGATTTTTCAATCTCTTTCCCATCCCCGCTGCAAGAATTACAGCCTGCATATCACCCACACCTTCCTCTTTTGATCTAATTGTATTGAACCAGATGTTTTACCAGATTTTCAAACTCGCTATTATACTTATCGATGTTCACCGCACTCAATATATCCTTCCCGTCATTGTCAAGACAGCAAACTTTCCTGCCCTGCAGATCGATCCGGAAACATTCCTGTACTGGCTTATCCGTCATAAAATAGCAGTAAAAATCCTTTCCATAAAACGCCGCCTGATACGGATCCCCCAGAAAAATACTTTGAGAGAGTGCATACTCCCGTTCTTTCTCGCCGCCAAACACAAGTGGCAGCTGTGCATCTGTCCCCTTGTAATCATACTCGATCCCGGACAGCCTGCATAGGATCCCTGCATAATCTGCCGCAGAAATGATCTCGTCACATACACCTTCCTTTACACCGCTCCCGCGAAGTAAAAGCGGCACCCTGCAGCGCTGATGAGACATAAAAGGCTGATCATTTTCTACGAGAAATGCTGTCCCATGGTCGGAGAAAAGAGCAACAACGATCTCGTCATCTCCATAATTCTCACTAATATAATGATACAACAGAGAAAGATACAGATCCACCTTCCTCAATTCCTGGATATAGATCTTTTCCTGATTCAAGCTCCGGTTCTGCTTTACCGTATTTCCACCATTATTATCCAGCACCCTCGTATCAAGGGGGCACCTTGCCTGGGTCATCAGGCTTCTTGAAAAGCGTCCGCCTACATCATGAAGATCAACAATATCCAGCCACAGAAACTGATTTGTCTCACGAAATGTCTCTATATGTTCAATCGCATCTGTGACCACCTCTTTAATGGTATATCCCTGTTGAGTTTTTTGATAAATAAAACGATCTATGTCACGAATATATCCCTGTGTCGGTGTGACCGAATCGTTCCCCCCGATTTTTGCTGTTACATACCCTTTTTCTTTGAAATACGATGGAAATACCTTCACCCCTTCCATAAAATCCCACCTGTAATGTTCATCCAGATTCATATGATGGGAAGGATATCTGCCAGTCCAATATGAAGCTATGCTGGGATGGGTATACTCGGCACAGGAATAATAATTGCTGCATATCATTCCCTTAGAAAAATATTGGTACGTATGAGGCATTAGTGTCTCCAGTCCATATTCCTCCGCTATTTTCCAACTAAAACTATCAATAAAAAGATTTAATACCAGCCTCTTATGTTCCCCATCCTTTGGCTGCCGGAGTGGAAGCGGTCTGGCAAAGAGAGACGGACTGTCGCATTGAAACTGGCTCTTTCCAGTGACCGGAACAAAACTATACTTACAGCATGCTGAATCCCAGTAATTCGTATCTCCCATATAACTTGTATCGGTGAGAGTGTTGCCTGTTTCTTCCTTCACAATATAGTTCATAGCTACAGGTACAAGAACTTCTGTGTCTCCAGCATCCACCGTATAATTTGTACCAATCTGATCCATCAAAAGCATCTCACATTTTGCCTTAAAAATATCCCGATTTAATTCATGCTTCAGATAAGACTCATACCATCCGTCACATCTCCCTACATAGTACATATCATCCGATGTATCCACGATAAAAGACCCCACTACTTTATATTCCGGGTCCCTGAATGGCTCAGAAGTAGCATATACATACCGGATATCCGCCTTATTGATCTCCGCCATCAGGGTCGCATCCCCCATGGCTGCCTGCCGGAGGTTATCTACCCGCTCTTTTAATTCTTCTCCTGGTAAGATCTCTTTCTCATAACTCCACTGAAGATATTTTGTTCTTTTATAATAATCATATGCCTGGGAGACCTTCCCCATCAGCTCACTGCACACAGCAAAATTATAATTGGATTCAATATCAAATGGATTTGTGCGCACCGCCTTTTCGGCAGTTTCCAGCGCTGTCTCGTAATCCTCCATCATCAGATAATAGGACACATAATAAGAAAACAATTCAAAATCTTCTGGACACATCCTCTCGTATTCTTCAATCTTTGCCAGTGCCGCAGCCGCATCGCCGCTCTGAATCGCAACTTCTACCAACTTTTTCATTTTCTAACCTTCCCCTCTTTCCACTTCTTCCCATAGATACCGTTTTTGTCAATAACTTCTTACTTTGTTGTGATCTCATCTATAAACTCACAAATAGTATCCTTATATTCCTTAGACAGCGGAAGCTGCAGCCACTCTAATTCTTCTTTCATCTGTTCTGCCGCCTTCCTCATAACTTCATTCCAATTATAACCCTTGTTTTCATAAATCTCTTTTTTTAGATTAACCAAAAAAATGGTTTTTTCACATAACATAATAAACATCTGAAACTTTATGCTTACAGCACTCTCGATATCCCGTATCTGTTCAGTAAAGCCATGCATCTGCATCATTCTTTTTTCATAAGTTCCATATTCAGCTACATTTTGAACTGGTTCATTTTCTGCAACGACAAGATCATTTTCTGCTTCTCCTTCATCCACCAGCCAGACCTCCCCACTAAAGAAATCTGAATGAACCAGCGCATATGCTTCATAAAACATATGGGGGTAATAATAATATGCCTCATTTTCCCTATATTTTGTTTCATATTGGTCAACTAAAGCATTCGTAATAACCTCTCTGTTATATATGGCTCCAGACATATAATTTCCATTCATGTAAAATGCACCCAATGCCTTTTTACCAGCCGTTTCATAAGCATTCTGCAGCCTGTTATAGAATGTACTTGTTTTTGCCTTAATCATACCAATTTCAGGAAATTCCTTTATGACACGTAAATAATAATCCAGATTTGGTGCCACGATCTTGTCTTCATCACTGAGTAACAGACAGAAATTTCCTCTCGACATTCTTATAACCTGATTTACATTTCCTACAAAACCCTGGTTTTCTGCAAATTCATGGTAGATAAAGCGATTATCTTTAAGCTCTTTTAACTCCTCATAACCCTCCACATTTTTTTCACTTCCATTATTCGATAAAATGATTTCCAAATCATTTCCATAGGGAAGCTGAAGAAGTTCTTTCACCAGTACAAGCGCCCGATGCCCTCTATTATAAGATGGTATACCAATACTCAATAACATTTTGTTTGGTATCCTCCTTTCAATTTATATTGTTTATCCATTTACCGCTGTATTGTCATCCACACTGGCATAGTGCCTCGATATATTCCTTCAACAAAGCGGTTTCTTCCTGCCCCAGCATATGTCCTGTCAATAACACCTCACTGTGCATTTGTTCCGCCACTAATTTCATAATTTTCTCCCAGTCATCACCATGACAAACATATTTACCCCTCTGAATATTGATCCATTCAACAATACGTTCAATGACACGACCCAGCATTTGAAATACAAGAGCCGGCTTTACATCCAGATCCCTTACCTGCTCCAAAAATCCATGCAGCTGTGCGATACGGCTCTCATATGTGCCAAAAACAGGAACCGTAGGATCCGGACTCTTTGGTCCCGAATCAAAATGATCTGCTGGTTCCCCCTCCTCTATTAAAAGAAGGTCACTGCTGCAAAAATTCCCATGTAAAAGTGCATAAGTATCCAAAAAAAGATGCACATAATAAATGTATGCTTCATTTTGCTGATACCTTTTTTCATAATCCTCAATCAGCTCATTTGAAATAATACTTCTATTATAAATCGTACCAGATATATAATTTCCCATCAAATAGTAACTGTCCACAGCTTCTTCTGTATATGAATGGTATTGTGTCTGCAGACCGCTGTATACAAAACTGGTACATCCCTTTATCAGGCTTAATTCCGGATGCATATCAAGAAAAAGAATATAATTTTTTAAGTTCTCAAGTATAACCGCATCTTCATCACTTAGGAGCATGCAAAATTCTCCACGGGACATCTTAATTACCTGGTTTATATTCCTTGCAAAGCCCTGGTTGCTTTTAAACTCATGATAGCAAAACCGCCTGTCTTCAATCGCTTTCAGTTCCTGATATCCTTCTGTATTTTTGTCACTCCCATTATTGGAACAAATAATCTCGATCTCATGTTCACCATGAGGCATTTTCAGAAGTTCTCTTACCAGCTGAACGGCCCTGTGCCCCCGGTTGTAGGAAGGAATACAAATACTAAACAACATACCACCGTCACTCCTCTTTTGCTTCAATCGTTATAGAATCAATAAACTGACACACTGCTTCCAAATCTTCTTTCTGGAAAGAAAACTTCATACCATGCAGTTCATCCTTCATTTTCTGTGCCATTAATCTCATAATACCAGGATAATCAAAGCCACCAGCCACATACCCCTCTCTTCGATGGCGGATCAAATAAGCATGCTGCTCAAATACCATGACCAGCATGTCAAACTGCATCTGAAGGGGGACCTCCAAATCCTTAATCTGGTCTATGAATCCATGCATCTGCTTTATCACATTATCGTAGGCATCGTATGCCGGAATCTCCGCCGCCTTGTCCATCACCTGGAGATCCTCTTCTGTCTCACCCTCCGATACCAGCCAGACATCACTGGCAAAAAAATGGCCCCTCAACAACGCATATGTACTTATAAATAAATGAGGATAATAAATATATCCTGCATTGTCCTGGTATTTTCCTGCATACTCATCAATCATCTGATCCGTAACAATATGTCGGTTAAAAATCATCCCGGACACATAGAGCCCCCGCATATAAAAAGCATCTATTGCCTGTTTTCCAGCCCCAGCAAAACAATCCTCTATATCCGCAAAGGCAAATCCGGTCCTGGGACGGATCACTCCAATATCTGGATATTTCTCCATAATCTGCAGATAAAACCCAAGGTTTTCCTCCAATATCCAGTCTTCATCACTTAAGAGCATACAAAAGTCTCCGTGGGACATTTTGATCACCTGGTTCACATTCCCAGCAAACCCCTGGTTTGTTGAAAATTCATGGTATCTAAACCGTTTATCTTGTATTTTTTTTAATTTTTCATATCCTTCCACATTCTTATCACTACCATTGTTGGAACATATGATTTCAATCTGGCTTTGATCCAATGACATCTTCAAGAGTCTTTGGATCAAATCATAAGCCCGATGCCCTCTATTATAGGATGGTACACAAACACTAAATAACATAGCAATTCTCCTATATCATTAAACTAAAAGTCTCACAACAGTGTCATATATATCCCTTATCGTCTAATAAAAGAAAGAGAGCTATTGTACCAGCGATCTGATCGCTGGTACAGATAGCTCCTTTCCCAACTTCTATTATGATATTTTCAATCACACCATCAAGCCGCCAGATTACTGGAGAAGAGAAA
>CAMXSH010000082.1 GCA_947246475.1 uncultured Roseburia sp. | reverse complement strand
CAACATCGGATCCAGGAGATAAACCGTCATCAAGTGCGGAGCCAACCTCCGATCCAGGGACAAAACCATCCCCAAGTGCGACGGCAACATCCGATCCGGGGACAAAGCCATCTCCGAGCGCATCGGCATCATCGGATCCGGGAGATTATCCTACCGAGATTGTCAGCATGAAAGATACCTATGATGATATCTTTGGAAAAACGGGAACATGCATCAATCTTGTGCAGCTGCAGGATCCTGAAACATTGGAATATGTGAAAAAACATTTTTCCAGCTTTACCCTGGAGAATGAGATGAAACCAGATTATCTTATGCCGGGCTGGCTGAATCCGATCAGCACAGAAGAGGCTAAGAAAAAGACTGGCGACTATGTTATTCCGGAGAGTTATAAGGAGACTACGGTTCCTCAGTTTAATTATGATACCGTAGACAAAGTACTTAAGATTGCAAAGGAAAATGGTTTAAAAATACGTTATCATGTGCTGGTATGGCATTCCCAGTCACCAGAATGGTTCTTTAAGGAGAATTACAGCCAGGATAAAGCGGCAGAATACGTCTCTGAAGAAGTGATGTATGAACGTATGCGGATGTACATCAGCAGTATGATCCATCATGTGTATACACTGGATAACGGGGCATATAAAGACGTTGTCTATACATGGGACGTGGCAAATGAATATTTCAGTAATACACCAGATAAAAACTGGGCGGCAGTATTCGGCAACAGAGAGAATATTGAAGGCACCACCACTACCGACAGACCAGCACTGGGAACCAAGCCTACTTATATAAAGAGAGCATTTGAGATGGCATACGATGCCCTGACAGAATTTGGACTGCAGGATAAGGTGCCGCTGTTCTATAATGATTTCAACACTTACTTTACGACGGAAAAAATCATTGAGATGATAAAATTTATCAATGAGGACCGGGAGGTCTGCAGCGGAGTTGGCATGCAGAGCCATCTGGCGCTGGCGAATCCTACTGTGGATACCTATATTAACACGGTGGCAGCATTTGTCCAGGAGGGATTCCAGGTGCAGATCACGGAGCTGGATGTAGGATGTACTCCGAATAAAGAAGATGATGATCCAGATCCTACAGAAGAAGAGCTTGCAGTGGCATATCAGAAGCAGGCAGAATATGTCAAAGAGCTGACCAAACAGTTGATTACCCTGCAGAAGTGGTCTGGTAATAAGATCACAGGTCTGACCTGGTGGGGACTGTATGATGCTATCTCCTGGCGGAAATATGAACACGTGCTGATGTTTGACAAGGATATGAATGATGCGAAACCGTCATACTATGCCTTTATGCAGGCGGCAAAAGAAGTTCCGGATGAGCCGGTGAAGCCTTCGGTATCTTCGGCAGTAAAACTTGACTTTAACACCCAGGGCTCCTATGAAAGCGACTCACAGGGTGCAGTCTGCCAGCTTAATGAGGACGGGTCGCTGACCATTACGTTTACAGCACAGCATGCAGGGGTTCGCTTTGATCTGCCAGCGTCTTTGAAAAAGGATAGTCCTTATAAATCTGTGGTGCTTACCTATACGAGTACAGGGGACAATGTGGGCCATTCCTTCTATACCGCGGCAGGAGAGAAAACCAGCTGGGGAAGTATCAAAGCTGCAGCGGTGGAAAAAACCTGTGGAATTAATACGGCAGGGGATTACACTGTGAATGACATTCTTCAGGGATTTAAGATATTTAACAGTGCTGCGGCATCTCCAGAAAATCCGGTTATCGTCACGATCAAATCTCTGATTTTCTATGAGAAAACAGCATATTATCCATGGGAGCTGAATCCGGATGAGGTTCAGACCCCGGCACCGGAGCCAGAACCGGATCTAGATGCTCCTCCGGAAGGAGAGGGATGGCAGGCGCTTCCCCTGGATCAGATGTCGGATGGTGTCAAAGAAGACGGCAGGGTAGTGTTGAATGGTAAAGGACAGGTGACGATACCATTGCCGGAGACCATCGAAGGCGACGGAAAGAAACTGGAGGTAGTGGTCAAAGGGACTCTTGGCACTACTTCTCAAGGGTTGCGCATGTGGCTGGCAAATGGTACAGGAACTGCCTCCAACCAGTATTTTTTTACGAAAGCTGACGGTATTGGATTTGGCGGTGCCGGTGATCCTGATGTGTTCTTTAAGACAGGGGCATTTGAGCTCCAGAAGGTTTTGACCGTAGGACACACAGAAGCCGGAGTAAGAGTGACAACTGCCAACAACCTGCTTCTGAAGGGACCTTCCTACAATGTTAATATGCTGGAGGTAACTATTTACGGCATTTACGTCCGTGAGGTACAGGAATAATAATATAAAATTAAAAAGGATAGACCGGTAAGAACTATATTCTGACCGGTCTATTTTTTGGATATGCAGCCAATGGCTTAGCGGGGTGGATCCGGCGGTAAAAGCGAAAAAAAATGTAGCATATTCCCCGGCTTTATGTTAAGATATTCACGAGTGTTTGCAAAAAAATACCGGGAGGATTTGTTATGGCTGAAAAATGTATTGAGCTAAAAGGCATCACCAAAGCATTTGACGGACAAATCGTTCTAGATAATATGAATCTTGATATTCATGAGAATGAATTTGTTACCCTGCTTGGCCCCAGTGGCTGCGGCAAGACAACGACGCTGCGGATCATGGGAGGATTTGAAAATGCGGATGCGGGAGAGGTATTGCTCTACGGAAATGATATCGCAGGAGTGCCTGCCAATAAGCGTCCCATCAATACCGTATTTCAAAAATACGCTTTATTTTCGCACATGAATATCGAGGAAAATATTGCATTTGGTTTGAAAATAAAAAAGAAGTCAAAGGACTATATTAGAGATAAGATAAAGTATGCCCTGCGTCTGGTAAATCTGGAGGGTTACGAGAAAAGGATGCCAGACTCTTTGAGTGGCGGCCAGCAGCAGAGGATTGCCATTGCGCGGGCGATCGTGAATGAACCGGAGATACTTTTGCTGGACGAGCCGTTGGGAGCGCTGGATCTGAAACTGCGTCAGGATATGCAGTATGAACTGATCCGTCTGAAGGAGGAGCTGGGGATCACTTTTGTATATGTGACCCACGATCAGGAAGAAGCGCTGACGATGTCGGATACCATTGTGGTCATGAACCAGGGATATATCCAGCAGATCGGTTCGCCAGAGGATATTTATAATGAACCCCAGAATGCATTTGTGGCAGACTTTATCGGTGAGAGCAACATTATTTCCGCGACTATGGTAAGAGATAAACGGGTGAATATACTGGGGAAGGAGTTTGAATGCGTCGATGTGGGGTTTGGGGAAAATAAGCCGGTGGATGTGGTGATACGTCCGGAGGATCTTATTCTGGTACCGCCAGAAAAGGCTATGATCCGGGGAATTGTTACCTCCCTGGTTTTTAAGGGAGTGCATTATGAGATGGAGATTGAATCCATGGGATATACCTGGCTGGTGCAGAGCACCCGTCTTGCCGAGGTGGGAAAAGAGGCTGGTCTGTGGGTGGATCCTTTCAATATCCAGATCATGAAAAAGCCGGAAAATGAGACAGAGGAGGCGTTTGCTGGTGACAGAATCGAGAGGAGTTAAGCGCCTGTCCTATCCCTATATTGTGTGGATGGCGATATTTGTGATCGTACCGCTTTTGATCGTGTGCTATTATGGTTTTTCCGACAGAGAAGGAAACTTTACCCTGGAATATGTAAAAAGCATTGCGTCCCCGGTGCACTGGAAGGCGCTTCTGCTTTCGGTAAAGTTGTCACTGATCAGCACACTGATCTGTTTTCTGCTGTCGCTGCCATTGGCTATGGTGATCCGCAGCCTTCGGCTCAACAGCAGCGGATTTATTATTTTTATCTTTATTCTTCCTATGTGGATGAATTTTCTGCTTCGTACCATTGCCTGGCAGTCGTTGTTGGAAAAAACTGGGATTATCAATACGATATTACATGCTGTTGGGCTTCCGGGGCAGAGCCTGATCAATACAGAGGGTGCTATCATCCTGGGCATGGTGTACAATTATCTGCCTTTTATGGTACTGCCGATTTATAATTCCCTGGTGAAGGTTGGGCAGGACACCTTTGACGCTGCGAAGGATCTGGGGGCGAACTGGTTCCAGATTTTGTGGCATATTACATTGCCCCAGATATTCCCGGGCATCGTCAGTGGCATTACAATGGTATTTGTGCCGGCCATGACCACTTTTGTCATTTCCAACCTTCTCGGCGGCGCCAAGATCAATCTCATCGGAAATATCATCGAACAGGAATTTACGACGGCCAACAACTGGTATCAGGGTGCAGGGCTTTCCATTGTACTGATGGTTCTTGTGCTGGGAAGCATGGCAGTCATGTCCCAGTATGATAAAGACGGGGAGGGGGCTGCGATATGGTAGAAAAAAAGAGAAGGGCATACCGGAGCCCTGTCCAAAAGCTTGTGGGTGCCGGGGGCAGGATTTATTTGTTTCTTATATTTGTATTTTTATATGGACCGATAGCCACATTAATCGTGTTATCTTTCAATGAATCAAAATTCAGGGGAAGATGGGGTGGCTTTAGCCTGAAGTGGTACGAGAGTCTTTTTTCTTCCAGAGAGATCATGGAGGCGCTGTGGACCACGCTGCTTCTGGCATTTTTATCGGCATTGATGGCGACGGTCCTTGGAACGGCAGCTTCCTTTGCCATGAACCGGATGAAACGCCTGCCGAAGATGGTTCTCATGACAGTGACGAACATTCCCATGCTGAATGCGGATATCGTGACAGGGATATCCCTGATGCTTCTGTTCATCGCACTGCGGTATCGTATGGGATTTAGCAGCGTTTTACTTGCCCATATTACATTTAATCTGCCTTATGTGGTGCTCAGTGTGCTGCCCAAATTAAAGCAGATCAATAAAAGTGTTTACGAGGCGGCGCTGGATCTGGGGGCTTCCCGTAGATATGCTTTTATGAAGGTGATCTTTCCCGATATTTTACCGGGGATAATGACCGGTTTTTTGTTGTCCTTTACCATGTCCCTGGATGATTTTGTTATCACTCATTTTACCAAGGGCATGGGCATCGATACACTATCCACGAAGATCTACGCGGAGGTGAGAAAAGGGATCAAGCCGGAGATCTATGCGCTGTCAACGATCATGTTTGTGGCTGTATTTATTCTGCTGGTCATGATTAATCGAAAAAACGGAAAAAATGAGAATAAAGAGAGGATATCCATATGAGACGAATTTTAACATTATTTTGTATTATGACGCTGCTTCTTGGCAGTCTCACTGCCTGCGGAGGAGGCGGAGGGGAAAAATCCGCCGGGGAGCTTTATGTATATAACTATGGAGAATATTTTGATCCGGATGCCCTGGCTCAGTTTGAAGAGGAAACTGGCATCAAAGTGACCTACGATGAATATGAGACCAATGAAGTGATGTATCCGATCATAGCCAATGGGGCGGCGCAGTATGATCTTGTCTGTCCGTCGGATTATATGGTTCAGCGGATGATCTCGGAGGGAATGCTGGAAAAGATCAATTTTGACAATGTGCCAAATATCAAATATGTAGATCAGGTGTACCAGGATGCAGCAAAAGGCTTTGACAGCGCCAACGAGTACAGTGTCCCCTATCTGTGGGGAACTGTGGGGATCCTTTACAATAAAACGATGGTAAAAGAGCCGGTGGACAGCTGGGGCATCCTGTGGGATACAAAATATAAAGATAATATCCTGATGCAGAAAAGTGTGAGGGATGCTTTTGGGATCACGCTGAAATATCTGGGATATTCCCTGAACAGCACCGATGAAAAAGAGCTGGAGGAGGCAAAGCAGAAGCTGATCCAGCAGAAACAGTCCGGTGTGGTACAAGCCTATGTGGTGGACGAAGTGAGGGATAAGATGATTGGAAATGAGGCTGCCATTGGTGTCATCTATTCCGGAGAAGCGCTGACCTGCCAGTCGGAAAATCCAGATCTGGAATATGTCATTCCGAAAGAGGGCAGCAATCTCTGGATCGATGCCTGGGTGATTCCCAAAGGAGCAAAAAATAAGGAAAATGCGGAGAAGTTTCTGGATTTTCTCTGCCGGCCGGAGATCGCTAAAATGAATTTCAATTATATTACTTATTCCATCCCCAACAGCGAGGGCAGAAAGCTGATCGAGGAAGAGGAGTACCGCAACAGTACCATTGCCTTTCCAGAATTGGCTTCCCTTACAAATTGTGAAACCCTTCAGTACCTGGGACCGGATGTGGACGATATATACAACCAGAAGTGGAAGGAAGTGATGTCGAACTAGAGTTCGGGATACGAACTGAGGTTTGTTAAAAAACCAAAATTTTCCAGGCGGATATGGTTCGTCTGTTCCGTTGACGCAGGCGCCGATTACAGGTATAATGGAAGTATCATTGGGGAAAGAGGTGTAAATTATGTATACCGTAGCATTACAGGAATGTATTGACAAGATGAATCTGGAGTGCCTTACTCCGGAAGTGGAGCTGGAAGACATCAAGATCACCCAGTCGGATATCAACCGTCCGGCGCTGCAGCTGGCAGGCTTTTTTGATTATTTTGACCATCACCGGGTTCAGGTCATCGGGCATGTAGAAAACACATATATGGAAAACCAGGGTATGAATTACAGCAAAGAGATGATGGGCAGGATCATGTCTTACAAAGTGCCATGTATCGTGTTCTGCCGAAATATGGAGGTGCCGGGGCAATTTCTGGAGCTGGCGAAGGAGCACGGAGTACCGATTCTCAGGACGAAACAGACTACCTCGTCCTTTTCATCGGAGCTGAACCGCTGGCTGAAGGTGGAGCTGGCGCCCCGGATCAGTATCCACGGCGTGCTGGTAGATATTTACGGTGAAGGTGTACTGATCACCGGTGAGAGCGGCATCGGAAAAAGTGAGGTGGCACTGGAACTGATCCACCGGGGACATCGTCTTGTATCCGACGACGTGGTGGAGATCAAGAAGGTCAGTGACGAGACGCTGATCGGGACTGCGCCAAATATCACTAGGCATTTTATCGAACTTCGGGGTATCGGTATCATCGACGCCAAGGCATTGTTTGGTGTGGAAAGTGTGAAAAATACCCAGTCCATTGACCTGGTGATCAAGCTGGAAGAGTGGGATAAGAACCAGGAGTACGACCGTATGGGACTGGAAGAAAAATATATTGAATATCTGGGCAATAAGGTGGTGTGCCATTCGATTCCTATTCGTCCGGGCCGGAATGTGGCGATCATATGTGAATCGGCTGCGGTTAATTTCCGTCAGAAGAAAATGGGATACAATGCGGCGATGGAGATGTATAATCGTGTTACCAGCAATCTGGGACAAAATTAAGAAAGGTTGTGCGGCTTAAATGAATAAGTTTTATATTGGGGCAGATAATTTGGAATGTTTTCCTGCTGGGACAAAATTAAGAAAGGTTGTGCGGCTTAAATGAATAAGTTTTATATTGGGGCAGATAATTTGGAATGTTTTCCTGCTGGGACAAAATTAAGAAAGGTTGTGCGGCTTAAATGAATAAGTTTTATATTGGG
>CAMXSH010000081.1 GCA_947246475.1 uncultured Roseburia sp. | reverse complement strand
CATGACACCATAACTTTCCAACCGCATATTTATAATATTATCATGAATATGTGGACAGCGAAAAAACGGACTAAGACATGACACCATAACTTTCCAACCGCATATTTATAATATTATCATGAATATGTGGATGGGGGATTCCGGTGTTAATAGAAGTAGAGGGTGGCAGAAAGGCTGCCGGGGAACTGTCAGTTCAGGGAGCAAAAAATGCAGTTCTTCCTATGATCGCAGCCACAGTACTGTGCAGACAGACAACGGTGATTGAAAATTGTCCCAGGATACAGGATGTCTATTCCATGACAGCCGTACTAAAGGATATTGGTGCAAAGGTCAGCTGGGAGGAAGATAGGCTGATCATAGACACAGCTTCGGTGGACAAAAGTGAGATTACCCAGAAAGAGGTAGGGGATATCAGAGCTTCCATTCTATTTCTTGGCAGTATGTTAGGCAGGATGCAGGTGGCAGGAATCCGTCTGCCGGGGGGATGTTCCATCGGTGCAAGGCCGGTGGACTATCATCTGGCGGCATTTTCTGCTATGGGAGCAGAGACCAGCCAACAGGAGGACGTCATCTGCTGTGAGATCAAACACAGAGGGGATGAGCGGGTTAAGCTCCCTTATCCCAGTGTGGGAGCCACAGAAAATGTGATCTTATATGCTGTGCTTCGGGAGGGGATTACGATCCTTGAAAATGCGGCAAAAGAACCAGAGATCAGAGAACTATGTGAGTTTCTCAGAAAGATGGGTGCCCATATATCTGGTGACGGTGAAGAATGCATCGCCATCCAGGGCGTCAAGGAACTGCAGGGTGTGGTATACCGGCTGAAAACAGACCGGATCGCTTTTCTCACCTATGCGGCAATGGTGGCTGGAAGCGGCGGCAGTGCCTGCCTTAGAGTATATGGTGATACCTTTGAGGCAGAGAAGAAATACCTTGCTATGACAGGCTGCCGTATGGAGACCACAGGAGACCGTATAAGAGTCTCCGGCGAAGGCGGGATACGGCCGGTTCCTTATATCCGGACAGAACCATATCCTGGTTTTCCTACGGATGCCCAGTCTTTATTTTTGGCTCTTTTGTCCCGCTCCTACGGTGAGAGCCTGATCGAAGAGAGCGTATTTGAGAACCGTTTTCTGGTGGCAGGGCAGCTGAGAAAGATGGGAGCAGATATCGAGGTGGCAGGGCAGCGCGCCTGTGTCAGAGGGGTGACGAGACTCCACGGAGAGATGGTTCAGGCCACGGATCTTCGCAGCGGGGCGGCTCTGCTGCTTGCCGGCGTGATGGCAGAGGGAAAGACAATGGTAGATCAAAGCCATTATATACTTCGGGGATATGAGATTCCAGTAGAAAGTATGCAGAGTCTCGGTCTGTGCGCCAGATATGCGGTCTGATACAGCTATTGGGGGCAGCGGTGCACTGGCATATTGATATAAGGAGATGGATGAAAATGAAAAATGTACCATGGAAGATCGTAGTTCCCGTGACGGTGGCTGGTATTCTTTTGCTTGTCATTTTTTTGTTCCAGGTGACGACAGTCACGGTGGAGGGCAATACTTTTTTTTCGGAAGAAGTAGTAGCCTCAGAAGTCTGCGGTAGTTTTATGGATAAAAATATCGTGGGTTCCTGGCTTAAAAATCATCTTGGATTTTCGGCAAAACTGCCTTATGTAAGGGAGTATGAGATATCCTATCCGGGAATTCATCAGATTCATATCAAGTTATATGAGAAAAAGATCATTGCAGGGATCGTATATATGAATCAGTATATCTACTTTGATAAAGATGGCATGGTGTTGCGCAGCACTAGTGAAGAACTGCCGGATATACCATTGTTTGAGACGAAGACCATGACGACTTTCACCATCTACGAGGAAGTAAAGATGGAGGATGAGGGGCTGTTGGGACAGATTATGAATCTTGCCAATCTTTTCCAACATTACGGAGTGGACTGGTCACGGGTCATCTTTGACAATAATAATGCAGCCTATCTGTATGCCGGTGGGATCCAGGTGAAACTGGGCAGAAAAGACAGCTACGATGAACAGATTTCTGCCCTTTCCAGTGTGCTGGCAAAAGCTCAGGAAGAGCAGCTTTCAGGAGAGATCGATATGACAAATTACCATTTAAAGGGGGATATCATTCTTAAGAAAAAATAAGTGCTAATGAAATAAAAAACTTGCAAAACTTGCATTTTATACTTGATTATTTTTGGAAAAAACTATATTATATATAATATATGCTTTAATTCGCTTATATTCTATATGATTTTTCATCGTTTAGATTTTCTTTTTGGATAGAAGGAGGAACTGTAGTGCTAGAGATTATAAATAATGAAGCAGAATCCACCGCTAAAATTCTTGTGATCGGAGTTGGAGGCGCTGGAAATAATGCTGTAAACCGGATGATAGACGAGGGAATCAAAGGTGTGGACTTTGTCTGTGTAAATACGGACAAGCAGCATTTGCGCAGCTGCAAGGCTCCCATGAGCATGCAGATCGGTGAGAAGCTGACCAAAGGGCTTGGGGCAGGAGCAAAGCCGGAGGTCGGGGAAAAGGCTGCTGAGGAGAGCCGTGAGGAGCTTACGGAGATCATAAAGGGTTGTGATATGGTATTTGTTACCTGCGGTATGGGAGGAGGAACCGGAACCGGTGCGGCGCCGGTGGTTGCCCAGATCGCTAAGGACATGGGGATATTGACAGTTGGCGTGGTGACTAAGCCATTTAAATTTGAAGGAAAGCAGAGAATGACCAATGCGATGGGGGGCATTGATAAATTAAAGGAGCATGTGGATACACTTATTGTAGTTCCTAATGATAAATTACTTGAGATCAGCGACAAGAGGACATCCATGGCAGAGGCATTCTGCATGGCAGACCAGGTATTGCAGCAGGGTGTTCAGGGTATTACTGATCTGATCAATATGCCTGCACTGATCAATCTTGATTTTGCAGACGTTGTCACGGTTATGCAGGACAAGGGTATTGCACACATCGGAGTTGGAAGCGGAAAGGGAGAGACGAAATGCCTCGATGCGGTTCAGCAGGCCATTACCAGTCCGCTGCTTGAGACAAGTATCGATGGTGCATCTCATGTTATCATAAATGTTTCAGGTGATATTGGATTGCTTGAGGCGAACGAAGCTGCTACATATGTCCAGGAGATGACAGGCGAGGATGCCAATATAATCTTTGGTGCTATGATGGATGAAGAACATTCTGATACGGTTACCATCACTGTGATCGCTACAGGGCTGGAAGAAAAAGATGCCATGTCACATTTTGGGCGTTCCTTTAGCACAGGAAGCAGTTTTCTGGGTGAGACATCCGCTACAGTTTCTGCGATGCGCAGGCCCAGCTTCTTATCCGGTATGGGGAATCAGCCTCGCAGCACTGCGGGACAGTCTCCAGTGTCCAAACCGGCTCAGCAGACTACTGTCGAAGATATGCCGGTAGTGACAAGAACTGTGACTCCGTTGAAGCCGACGGCATCGTCAGAGAACCAGGATATGCAGGAAGGAATTAAAATACCACCATTTCTTCAGAAAAATAGAAAATAGGAGGACTAAAAGATGTCTATAATGGTTAAAACAATGGTACAGGTATTATATATTATTATCTGTATTGCGATTGTAATTGTAGTATTGATGCAGGAAGGAAAAAATTCAGGGCTGGGTGCCGTCTCCGGTGCCGCAGATACTTACTGGAGCAAGAATAAGGGACGTTCCACAGAAGGTAAGATGGTAAAGATCACCACTATACTTGGCGCTTTGTTTATCATTCTTTCTCTCGTACTCTGTGCGAACATGTAGATTCCATACCCAAAAAATTGAGCCAGATAAACAGTAACCTCTGAAGAGTCTTTGTAAGGAAAGCTTCAGAGGTTTTCTTTAGTGCCTCCTGCTGGCTGGATGACAGTCAGGAACTTAGAAAGAGAGGAATATATGGACAGAAAACAAATGGTATATCATTTCATATGTGAGGATGATTATAAACCGTTAAAAGGAAAAGAAATGGCATTGCTCTTTGGCGTGCCCAAAAAAGAAAGAAAGCAGTTTCATGATATATTGGATGAATTGGTGTCTGAGGGAAAGATCATATTGGATAAGACGGGAAGATACCGGCTGCCGGAAGAAAATGTGAATACGGGAGTCTTTATGGCTACCAGCCGGGGCTTTGGCTTTGTGCGGGTGGAAGGCAGGGAAGGAGACGTCTTTATTCCAGAGCCCTATGTATCCAATGCCTATGATGGAGACATCGTTATGGTACAGATTTTCCGGGAGGGAGATGGGAAAAAGCGGTGTGAAGGAAAGATCATAAAAGTTATTGAGCGCAAAAATGGGACAGTGGTAGGGACATTTACGAGAAATAACCATTATGGATTTGTCGTGGTGGACCGGGAAAAATTCACCAGCGACGTATATATCCCCAAGGGAAAGACGATGGATGCGGTCACTGGCCACAAGGTCGTCGTGGAGATCGAAGATTTTGGGGACGGTGTAAAAAATCCTGAGGGAAAGATTATAGAAATTCTGGGACACAGCAACGATCCAGGGGTGGATATCCTGTCGATCATAAGGGGATTTGGACTGCCAGAAGATTTTCCAGAGGACGTGATGCGCCAGACAGCGCAGGTCCCTTCTGAGGTGACCAGCGATGAGATTGCTGGCAGGATGGATCTTCGTGGCTGTCAGACTGTGACCATCGACGGAGAGGATGCCAAAGACCTCGACGATGCCATAACGCTGGCCAGGAGAGAAGATGGAGGGTTTGAACTTGGTGTGCATATTGCAGATGTGACGAATTATGTAACAGAAGCATCGGCGCTGGACAAAGAAGCACTAAAGCGGGGTACCAGTGTGTACCTTACAGATCGTGTGATTCCTATGCTGCCTCATAAGCTGTCAAATGGAATCTGTTCCTTAAATGAGGGCGTGGACAGGCTGGCTCTGAGCTGTATCATTTCCTACAATAAAGAGGGGAAGATCATGGATTCCCGCATCGGGGAGTCGGTGATTTGTGTGGACCGGAGGATGAGCTACACAGAGGTAAATGCCATTGTTACGCTGCAGGATGAGAGTATGCGGGAAAAATTCCAGGAACTGGTGCCGATGTTTGAGACCATGAAAGAACTGGCGGGTATTCTGCGTAAAAACCGCAAAAAGCAGGGATCGATTGATTTCGATTTTCCAGAGTGCAAAATCGTGGTAGATAGGGAGGGAAAACCTCTGGATATCGTTCCCTATGACCGGAACACTGCCACCCGCATCATCGAAGAATTTATGCTGGCGGCGAACAAAGTAGTGGCAGAGGATTTTTTCTGGCAGGAGATTCCTTTTGTATACCGTACCCACGAGTATCCAGATCTGGAGAAGATCAAGGAGCTGGCGGCGCTGGCAAGAAGTTTTGCCTATACGCTGAAGGTGGGAAATGAGGAGGTTCATCCGAGAGAGATCCAGAAGCTGATCGAGAGTATTGAGGGTTCTGAGGAAGAAACATTTTTGAGCCGGCTAACCCTGAGGGCGATGAAACGGGCCAAATATTCCACAGAAAATGACGGACATTTTGGTCTCGCCACCAAATATTACTGTCATTTTACATCGCCTATACGAAGATATCCGGATCTGCAGATTCACCGGATCATAAAAGAAAACCTGCGTGGCGGCATGAGTTTACGGCGTCGCCAGCATTATGAGGACATTCTTCCCGGCGTGGCAAAGGCCAGCAGTGATTTGGAACGCCGGGCGGATGAAGCGGAGCGGAAAGTGGACAAGCTGAAAAAGACGGAATATATGAAAGAACGGATCGGAGAGATCTTTGAAGGTGTGATCAGCGGCGTAACTTCCTGGGGTGTTTATGTGGAACTTCCCAATACCGTAGAGGGCATGATCCGTCTCGCAGATATGGAAGATGACAGTTATGAGTACGACAGTGAGAATTACAGGGTGACAGGAAAATACAGTGGCAGGGAGCTTAGACTGGGACAGAAGATAAAGGTGCAGGTGGCGTATGCCGACACCTTTACCAGAACGATAGATTTCGTGATTCCGAAGGAGGTTTAGGAAAATGGGGAAGGATACCGTAAAACTGATTGCTAATAACAAAAAGGCATGGCATGATTATTTTATAGAAGATAAATATGAGGCAGGCATTGAGCTTCATGGCACAGAGGTAAAATCCATACGGATGGGCCACTGCAGTATCAAGGAGGCATTCATCCGTGTGGAAAAAGGAGAGGTATTTGTATATGGCATGCATGTCAGCCCCTATGAGAAGGGAAACATTTTTAATAAAGATCCTCTGAGACCAAGAAAACTTCTGCTTCACCGCAGTGAGATCCGCAAACTGATTGGAAAAATGGCACAGAAAGGATATACGCTGGTGCCTCTGCAGGTGTATTTTAAGGGAAGCCTGATTAAGATCGAGATTGCTCTGGCAAAGGGTAAAAAGCTTTATGACAAGCGGGAGGACATCGCCAAAAAGGATCAGAAGCGGGCTGCAGAGAGAGAATTCAAAATAAAAAATATATAATGTAGCTCTACATCATAGCTTTACGCTTTTACACTCTGTTTTGGTCCGTGCTTAACACACATCCATTGGATATCTATTCGGGGCTCCTGCACTGTCAATCGCCTTGCTCCGCTCCTTATGAAGGAGGATTACATGTGGTTGTGTATTAGAAAATAAAAATAATTGTAACAAAATTGTAATAAAATTAACAAAATTGCATATACTCTACAATAAGTGAGGTAGAGTGTATGAAAAGAATTAAAGTTTTTGTAATGATATTGTACATTATGTTTGTGGTAGAAATCCTCGGGGCCTGGAGCAACACTCCAAAGGCCAAGGAGACGGCAGCCTTTACGGTGGCGATCAAACCACAGATGATCATTGAAGAAAATGAGGCGGCGGCAGCGGAGCTGGCAGCACGTGTCGAGTATGCCAATATAAAAGCGCAAGAAAGGATAAAAAACAATGAGTATTACGCCAATATAAACGAAGAAGAAGAAAAGGAACGGGATCATAGATTAGAAAAGGAGCGTCAGAGAAAAGAGCGTATTCGTAAAAAGAAGCGGGAAGAGCGAAGAATACTAGAGAGGATCGTAGAGGCAGAAGCAGGAGACCAGGACTTGAAAGGACGGATTCTGGTGGCAAATGTGATCATGAACCGCGTCAAATCCAAACACTTCCCAAATACGATAAAAGCCGTTGTGTTTGCACATCGGCAGTTCTCTCCGATCCAAAATGGCAGATACTATAGGGTAACAGTTTCCCAAAAGACAAAGAAAGCAGTAAAAAAAGCATTGGAAGGTAAGGACTACTCCAATGGAGCATTGTATTTCATGTGCCGCAGCGCATCCAGCCCATCCAATGTAGCCTGGTTTGACCGGGCCTTGAAAAAAATCAAGACCTACGGCTGCCACGAATTTTTCCGATAACTGTCAAGCCATGCACAAAAAGAAAAGAACGCCCTGGCAAGCTTGCTTGCAACAGGGCGTTCTTTTCTTTTTGTATACGGCGATCAGCCGAAGCGAGATGAAGGAACCGAAGTTTCCGAAATCGAG
>CAMXSH010000080.1 GCA_947246475.1 uncultured Roseburia sp. | reverse complement strand
CATCTTCGTCGATCTCCGCCTGTACTGTCGCTGTCTTGTTCGTTTCCACTGCTCCAGGTGCATGCATCGAGAGAGCTAACTCATCCGTTGGTGTAACGAGAATCTTTTCAATGGTAATGACTACACTGGCATCGTCAGCGGTTCCGCCCGTGAAAACAGCTGCCGCACCCTTAACTGTAGCATAATTGGTCGTGAAATGTGTATCATTCCGTACCATTTTTGCTGTACCAGCAGCTGCACCTCCTGCACTCTCCATCTGAAGTACACCGACTTCCTGAACATTAAATGCACCATTACCTTCTTCTAATGTCCTCGGAGAAAGTTTTATACTAACCTTATCGTCCGGATTCCCTGACTTTACAGAGAATAAAACTTCTACAAGATCCGTTTTCTTAATTACAATCTCCTGACCAAGTGTAACAGCACCCCAGTCTGCCTTAGTACATGTAATCTCCTTACCAATATTGTAAGTGATCGGAATCACATGAATTGTAATTTCTTTCGTATCTGTCGCTGTTTTGTCGCCTTTTTTAGCTGTTACAGTAACTGAAATCGTTACATCTCCTAATTTATTGGCTTTTACTAAAACATGACCAGCCTCCACTGAAGAGGTGTCAATCGTAGCAGCGTCACCTTGGGTTACTTCCCACAGGATGTTTTCAATGACAACACCCTCTTCTTCTCCTACATCAACCTTTACTGACATCTCAGCAGATTTTGTAATCTCCAGCTCTGTCGTGGGAGATTCAATCTCCGCATTGATAACCAGTGCATCCTTTGCGGCAACATGAACTGTCCCTTCTGCTTTCACAGTAAAGTCTTTCCCCTCTACTGTTACTTTCACTTCCGCAGCAACTTTAGTAACACCTTCTGCCACGCCGGAAATAACTGCTTTTTTAGGATCAGCACTGTCTTTTTCAGCGGTAGCAACTGCTTTGTCAGCCACCGTCCATGTTACATCTGATACCTCGCCAGCGCTAACAGTCACTTCAGCAGTAGTACTCTCTTCTGCCCTGATATTAGCGGCATGAAGTTTCATCTCTGCTGTTGGTGCCTGGATCTCCGGTGGCGCTGATGTTCCTGGCTCGGATGATGTATCCGGTGGTGCTGATGTTCCCGGTTCGGATGATGTATCCGGTGGTGCTGATGTTCCCGGTTCGGATGACGTATCCGGTGGTGCTGATACTCCAGGCTCGGATGATGTACCTGGCTTATCTCCACCGCCATTTGGTGGTGTCACAACAGGAGGCTGTGGCACACCGCCATTTGGATTCTGAGATGCCGGCGGTACAGGCGGCTGTGGTGTAACCTTAGTTGTTGGTGTTTTTTTCTTCTTAACAGTTACCTTGACCGTACCGAGTTTCTTTGTTTTCTTCTTGCCTTTCTGTTTCCAGGTATCTTTCACTGTGATTGTGGTATTTCCAGCTTTTACTCCAGTGATCACACCTTTCTTGGATACTTTGGCAATTTTTTTCTTTTTGGATGTAAAGGTATATTTGTGCTTTGCCTTTTTACCCGTAATGGAAATTTTCTTTTTCCCTTTGACGTAGATAGAGACTTTTTTCGTCTTTAACTTCGTCTTCTTGGCAGCTTCACTTGTGGTACCTGTTACAGCAGTAGTTATAACAAGAGCACCAGTCAGCACAAGCGCCATGGCTTTTCTTAATTTCATTAGCCTAAACCCTCCTTTTTGTATTGATAAGAATATATATCAATTATATTGCTTTTTATACAAAAAAGCAATCATTATTTGTGTCTTTTTGAAATCTAATTTTTGACACAAAAGAAACAAGGGCACTAAAAAACAAGCCAAATGACAAACCTTATGAATTTACAAGCTCGCTGTAAATATGATATACTGGACTAAAATGTGCAAAAAAAATCATGTGTATATATCCGTGTTACTGATCCCTCAGGACACCAGAAATAGGAGAACATATGAAATTACCAAAAACAGATATTATTTTCCTTGTTATACTAATTACTACTGGTCTTTTTTTGACAATATTGATCTATTTTCCCCGAAACTCAGCGGGAACCTATGTGGAGATCCGGGTAGACGGAGAAAAAACTGCTGCGTATTCCCTCTCTGCAGACCACAGGGAGACGCTGCACACTGCTTCCGGGGAAAATACGATCATTATCCGGGACGGAGCTGTATCCATGTCTGATGCTGACTGTCCGGACAAGGTCTGTGTCAGCATGAGACGCATTTCCCGTTCCGGAGAGACCATCGTATGCCTCCCCCACAAACTTGTATTGGAAATCAGAAGCAGCGGAAGTGAAACTTCTCCGCTGGACGCTGTTACAGGAGGTGCGCCATGAGCCGCATTCGATTTTTGTGTGAATTTTCCATCTACACATCACTTGCTTTTATTTTCAGTTATCTGGAAAGCCTGCTCCCGCTGCCCCTCCCTTTCCCAGGCATGAAACTGGGTCTGGCAAACCTGGTCATCCTGATCCTGCTCTATAAAAAAAATACCGGCTACGCCCTGGGGCTTTCCATGCTCCGTAACCTTCTGAATGCATTTACTTTTGGAAGCCTGTTCAGCCTGCTCTACAGCACTGCAGGCAGCCTTCTGAGCCTCTCTGCCATGGCACTTACACTACAGCTTTCCAAAAAGCGCCTGTCCATATTGTCTGTCAGCGCCCTGGGGGGGATCTTCCACAATCTGGGACAGCTTTTGTCAGCCGCCTTTTTTGTAGGTTTCCGTTCCATCCTCTGGTATGCCCCGGTTCTTTATTTCAGCGGTCTCTTTACGGGGATACTGATCGGCTGGCTCGCTGGCCAGGTGATACAGAGATTGAAGAACTGACGGTAACATCATTCTACATTTTTAGACTTTTTAATACATATTTTATAATTTTTTACATTCTTTTTATTGACTATCGCTGAAAGTAATGATAGTATTAAGGCACAACAAGCGAACACATAAAATTTTCCAGATACATACTTAAAGGAGAGCGTATTATGAAAAACACTGGAATTGTAAGACGATTAGATGAGTTAGGTCGTATAACGATTCCTATTGAACTTCGACGTTCACTCGGGATTGGTGATCGGGAGTCATTAGAAATTTATACAGAAGACAATAAGATTATTTTAGCAAAATATGCGCCTGCTGATATTTTTACAGGAGCAGAAGAAGATTTGATAGAATATCATGGAAAACTTGTTTCCAAGAAGTCTATCAAAGAATTATCCAAGCTAGCTGGTTTAATTTAATCATATATCCCTTTAGTGTGGCAGGAGCCCCCCTAGACTCCTGCCTTTCCTTTTGCCCAAAATTATTTTTTATTTATAAGCGGAGGGCGCTGGTTTGAAGTCTATTTCAAACCAGCGCCCTCCACTTATCCTATAAGACCTTTATAGACTTGGTTTTTTGTCATCCCCCTGTCTTTGGCTACTGCTTTCATAGCCTCTTTGCGATCCATGCCCTGGGATAAATACCGCTCCATATGTTCTTCAAGGGGAATATCTTCCCACTTTTTATGCTCCTGCTGTTCCAGCACTGCTGCATCGGCTCCCTCCAGAACAAATACAAATTCCCCTCTCGGTTCATTTTGCCGAAAATGCTGTAACGCTTCTGCGAGACTGCACTGCAGCACCGTCTCGTGCCGTTTGGTGAGCTCACGGCACACCGCGATCTTCCTCTCCGGAGGAATGACCTGAGCCACCAGCTCCAGTGTTTTTATGAGCCGATGAGGGGCTTCGTAAAACACGGTGGTATATGTGCTGGCGTGTACCCGCTCCAGCACCCTTGCGCGTTCCTTTTTTTCCTGCGGCAGAAATCCCTCAAAAGCAAAACTTCTGGTGTTGAGCCCGGACAGGGTGAGAGCCGTAATAACTGCCGACGCCCCGGGCAGGGACGTAACTTCTGCCCCCGCTTCGTATGCTGCAAGCGCAAGCTCAGCCCCCGGATCAGATATCGCCGGGGTTCCTGCATCTGTCACCAGCGCGATATTTTTTCCCTCCAGAAGTTCCCTCACCAGCACTGGTGTCTTCTGGTACTTATTGTGCTCGTGGTAGCTTACCATGGGTGTCTTTATTTCAAAATGGTTCAGCAGCTTCATCGTCTGCCTCGTGTCTTCTGCTGCGATCAGGTCTGCCTCTTTCAGGATCCTCAGTACCCGCAGGGTAATATCTTCCAGATTACCGATGGGGGTAGCACATAGATATAACGTTCCCATAATTCTTTCTCCTCCTCTGTCGTTCCCCTGTCAATACAGCGACCGCACTTCCTCCGTGTATACATTTACACTCTCATAAACGATCAGGGGCTTTTCCACCACCATACCAGAATTCCCGCCCCGGACTCCCTCGATCAGCAGCATATTCGGCTCCCTGTCAGCATAGGGATGGACCAGACGCAGCCTCTTGGGTTCCAATCTATGGGCTGTCATCACTGTGATGATCTCACTGAGGCGGAAAGGACGGTGCACCATAAAAAAATGCCCTCCCGGTTTTAACAGCCTGACGCTCTCCCTGACCACGTCCTCCAGGGAACACTTCAGCTCATGCCTGGCTACTGCCTTGTGGGAAGCCTCATTGGTCAGTCCATGGGAATGGATCATATAGGGCGGATTCGTGGTAACAACATCAAAGGAAGCTGCTTCGTAATACGAAGATGCCTCCTTTATATCACCTGTAGTCATATTCACCCGGTCCTGCAGACCGTTAAGGCGGATACTGCGTCTCGCCATGTCTGCAATATCCGCCTGGATCTCCAGTCCTTCAAAATATGCACCTTCCGTCTTCGCAGAGAGAAGGATGGGTATCACACCATTTCCGCTCCCCAGGTCAATGGTGCGGCATCCTTTTCCGATCCTGGCGAATCCTGTAAGAAGAACGGCGTCCATGCCGAAACAGAACCATTTCGGATTCTGGATCAGCCTCAAACCGTCCCGCTGCAGATCGTCCAGCCGCTCCCCTTCCCGCAGAATTTCCTCATCGTGAAAAGATATATCCTTTTTTTGCATCATTAGATCTTTGATTTACCTTCCTTTTTTTCCATCGCTTCCAGCTCTTTCAGTTCCCGGTCATTTTCACCGCCGCGGTTATCACGCCTGCGTTCCCTCCTGAACTTGAGATCGGAAACCTGATACTCCCTTACCTCTTTTTCATCGTTGTCCAGTGTAACGATCACCTTTACCTTCTGTTTGAGCACACTGACACTCTGAACCTCTCCTGGAAGCCCTTCTGGCGTCTTCACGTGGCTTCCCACATTGGGCAGACGGCTGTTCAGCTCTTCATAAGCCTCTTCTTCATTTTTCAGGCAGCACATAAGCCTGCCGCACACACCAGAGATCTTTGTCGGGTTCAGGGACAGGTTCTGCTCCTTCGCCATTTTTATGGAAACTGGCGCAAACTCAGATAAATAAGTATGACAGCACAATGCCCTGCCGCAGATGCCAATACCGCCCCGCAGCTTTGTCTCATCCCTCACACCGATCTGGCGCAGCTCGATCCTCGTTCGGAACACAGAGGCAAGATCCTTCACAAGTTCCCTGAAGTCAATTCTTCCATCCGCTGTAAAATAAAAGAGCAGTTTATTTTTATCAAAGGTGAATTCTGCCGCGATCAGCTTCATTTCCAGTCCGTGCTTAGCAATTTTTTCAAGACAGATCCCAAATGCTTCCTCTTCCTTTTCCCTGTTTTTTCTCTCGCTCTCATCGTCTTCTGCCGTCGCAAGGCGGATGATCCCCTTTAGTGGTGCCACGATCTTTTCCTCCGGCATCTCCGTAGGAGGAAGCACTACGGTTCCGTACTCAACTCCCTTTGCCGTCTCCACAATGACATGGGTATCCCGCTTTATATCTGTATTTTCGCCGGGATCAAAATAATAAATCTTTCCTGCCTGGCGAAACCTGACGCCTATTATCGTTTTCAATGTATTATCCTGCCTTTCGCTGTCTTTTATTGGGCATTCTCTTCTAAACCGGTCCATCTGCTATTGTTTGAGCGCCATCAGCATAAGCTCCATGGCAACCTCAAAATTTACATTCGCCTTCAGACGCAGCTTTGCTTTATCAAATGCCAGAAGAATTTCTTCTATTTTTTCATAATCTCTCTGATTTGCCTCTGAAGAGATCGCGCTGAACTCGCTCTGGAATATAAGCTGGTTCATATTTTTTGTGGCTTTGAACACCAGTACATCCCGGTACCACAGGACCATGAGATCAATGTAATCCTTAATATGATCCTTGTCTTCGCCAATGTCACGGATGATCTCCAGCATCTCAGAAACATCCATACTCTGGATATTTTTCAGAATCCGCAGAACCTTGTCCTTCTTCTCTTCAAAATCTTCGGATTCTATGTATCGTATCGCCTTGCCGAGATTTCCCTGGGCAAAAATCGCACTGGTTCTCGCCCGGTAATCCACAACTTTATATTTATCTATCAGGTACTTCTCCACTGTCGCCGTTGACAACGGCCGGAATTCCAGTTTGAGGCACCGGGACTGTATCGTTGGAAGCAGGGCATCGATATTGCTGGTGAGCAATATAATAATACCGTATTCCGGCGGCTCCTCAATCGTTTTTAGCAGGGCATTCTGCGCTGCCTCCGTCATGCGGTCCGCCTCCGGCACGATATAGATCTTGTACGGACTGGAAAAGGGCCGGACCACAATGGAGCCGTTAATCTTTTCCCGGATATCATCTACGCCGATGCTGGACAATTCCCTGTTCACCCAGATCACATCCGGCTGGTTGCCAGAGTCGATCTGCCTGCAGGAAGCACAGCTCCCACAGGGTCTGCCGCTCTCCTCCGACATACACTGCAGCCCCGCCGCAAAGGTGCGCGCCATGGTCTCTTTGCCACAGCCCACTTCTCCCTGGAAAATATAGGCGTGAAATGGCTTGTCCCCACGGATCGCCATCTGAAGATGTTCTTTGATGTCCTCATGTCCCATGATCTCTGTAAATAAAAACATATCAACCACCATCCCTTTCCCTTACCTGTACCTCAACGCTGCAAAGCGGCACTGCCGCGCTTACTCTATGGTATGAATCTGCCATGAAAGTTAAGTCAGTATATCCAACAGCAGTCCCCTTATCTCATCAATCTTATCTAAGATCACCAGATGATCCTTCTCATCCTTCATGAGCTCCTGTGCCAGCTCATCCAGTGCGGCATTCACCCGCTTGATCATCCCATATACACGATGCCTGCCCCGTCTGTCCAGAAAATTTTCCCGGCTGAATTTGTGGGACCGGTTTACGATCTCATTCATAAATTCCTGGATCAGCTTACGGTATCGCTTCATATCTCTTACATCCACATGCTTTCCAAGCTTTTTCCCCTGCATGGTGATATCTTCCATCATCAGGGTGAGCCTCGCCTGAAGCCCGTCTTCCTCCAGAGAGCTCATAAGGGTGAATTTAAAATCTTCCCCGGTGCTCTGTGTCTGCCTTGCGGTCGTAGCCGCCTGTGTCTGTTGAACATTATCTATCTTTATATCCACCGCTCATCCTCTCCCTTCTATACTTCATTATATCATTTTTTTTAATTTTTTTCCAGCCCTATCCTCTGCATATCAGCTCTTCTATTTTTTTCAGTGCCT
>CAMXSH010000079.1 GCA_947246475.1 uncultured Roseburia sp. | reverse complement strand
TAAAGGACCAGATTTTCAGACACCAATTGAAGGTGTTAAGATCACTTCCATCGAGGTTTCTTATCCGTTAGGTGACGGTGGTTCAGTGAAGGATCCAGAAGAGCCGACGTTAACTATGGATTTTGATAAGCATAACATCATAGCTGGCAGCACAACGACAGCAGAGATTTCTGCAAGCGCAGGTGAAGTGAAAGAAGTAACCTGGTCTGTAGAAAATGAGGATGTTGCTACAGCAGAGCAAGATGCTGAAGATGTTAAGAAAGCTACGATCACTGGCGTGGCAGCAGGCGAGACTAACGTTATTGCCGAGGCAAAAGTGAACGTAGGAGGAAAAGACTTTACTGTAAAAGCAGAGAAGGTTCTTAAGGTTGCAGAAAGAGGTGCATTGGTTGTAAATGCATCTATCGAGAGTGCACCTACAGAAGTGATTGTTGGTGATTCTGCAGATCTGAAAGTGACTGTTGATACAGGCGCGATCGAAAGTGTTGTCTGGAAAGTGGAAGGCGATGGTGCGACCATCGAGACAGATTCTGTGGAGGCTGTGAAAGCAGTTCTTAAAACAACCAAAGTTGGAAAGGTAACTGTCTCTGCTACTGTAACAGTTAAGGCAAATGGCAAGACTGCAACCGATACAGCAAAAGTTACGATCGATGTAATTAAAGATCCGACAGATATTATAGAGATCGATATTACAAAGAATGTTTCTGTATCTGGCTGGGGGCAAGATCCGACTTATGAGGTACAGGATGATGGTTCTGTAAAAATAACTTGGGGTGCAGACACAGCGTCCTACAGATTCGTTAGATTTAACTTTGATAGCATGGATCTGACAGGATACTGGTGTGTAATTGATGCAGAAGGGCACTATGCCAACATAGATATTCTGGATGCTGAAAAAAAGGACGCTACCCACAACGTCAATCCATATTCTGTAATTTTGCCTCAATATGGAAAAACTTTCCCATTCCAGATACAGCTGAATGACGAGAACCTTAATAAGAATGCAGCTGCAGATGGGACTTCTGCTGACTACGCAAATGTGAACGCGGTTAATATCTACAAAGGAGAAGAGACAGACGAATTCTCTCTTACCATAAAATCAATCAAGTTCTATAAGTACGAGGAAGATATTCCGAAAGCATGATGATCACTTTTCATAAGTGTTAATGGAAAAACAGGCACAGCAGTCGCTGCGCCTGTTTTTTTGCTACTGGTATAATGAACATTAAATAATAGATATATTCTTTGTCCCAGGACTCTTCATTCAGCCCTGGGAGAACTCTGTCCCTAAATACGCTATATCTGGTGAAATTTACCTGCTTTGTAAATGTTGGATTTTAAATGAAACAAAAAAATATTGACAATTGGCTAAGATTGGTTCATAATGAGGTATGTTCCTATAACAATTTTTATTTAAGGAGGGTTCAGGCTGATGAAATTAAGAAAAGCCATGGCGGTAGCGCTGGCTGGAGCACTTGTTTTGACAACATTTGCTACAGGAACTACCAGTGAAGCTGCCAAAAAGACGAAACTTAAGACGAAAAAAGTTTCCATCTTTGTTAAGGGAAAAAAGAAAATTTCCATTACGGGTAAAAAGGCAAAACATAAATACACCTTTACATCCAAGAAGAAAAAGATTGCCAAAGTATCCAAGAAGGGCGTGATCACTGGAGTAAAAGCCGGAAAGACTACGATCATAGTAAAGGATACATGGAAACAGAAGGGCAAGAAGAAGACAAAGAAACTGGGAACGGTCAAGGTAACTGTTAAGAAGAAAAACATAACGCCAAAGGTTACTCCAAAAGTAACACAGGCACCACCGGTTCAGACATCAGCTGTAACACAGGCACCGCCGGTTGTTACGCCACCAGTTGGTGGATCAGAGACACCGATGCCGTCAAGTACGCCAACAGGAACGCCAAAAGCGACGCCAACAGGGACACCAAAAGCGACGCCGACAGCTACACCACAAGCGACTCCAATCGCTCCAAAGGCAAAACTTGAACTTGCAAAAAATAATATTAATGCAGGAAAAACAACGACAGCAGAGGTATCAGTAAACAAAGGTACTATAAAATCTGTAACCTGGTCTGTAAAAGATGCAGAAATTGCTACTGCAAAGGGAGATGAGAATGATCCTACAAAAGCTACAATTACTGGTGTAAAAGCAGGAAAGACTCAGGTTGTTGCAGAAGCAAAAGTAACAGTAGAAGGCGTGGACTTTACTGTGACTGCAGAAAGTGAATCCGTTAATGTGGCAGACAGCGATGCTTTGGTTGTAAATGCTTCAGTTGAGAGTGCGCCGACAGAGATGACAGTTGGGGATGAGATTGGGCTGATCGTGACAGTAGACACTGGTACGATCGAAAGCATTGAATGGACGCTGGATGGCGATGCGGCAGTTGTGGCGAAGACCGAGACGGGTGATGTGCTCAAGGCTATAAAGGCTGGAGATGTTATTGTTACTGCGAAAGTAACTGTTAAACAGGGTGATAAAACAGCGCAGGATATTGTGAAGTTCACAGTCTGTGTGATGGAAAAGTACAATATACAGGACGAAGTGAATTTCTGGTCGCAGTATGCGGAAATTAAAAGTAATGATGACGGTACAGTAACATATACCAAACAACAGGGAGATCAGAATTGGCAAGGCGGTGAATTTGGCTTTGTCGTTCCGAGAGATCTGGTTGGTAAAGTTACAAAAGTGATTATAAAGTATAAGGATGCAACTCTGACGCCAGAAGGCGAAAAACTTTGTGGTTACGTTTTACATTATGACGATGAGACACAGGTATCATGGATATCTGGCGAGGATCATTGGAATGAATCACTCAACATATATGGAGATGGTGAGATTGTCCTGGAGAATAAAAATCCAGACAAATCCATTTCAACAGTACGAATTTACGATGGCGCTTTGGGTGGTACGATGACGATCGAGTCAGTTACATTCAAAGTAGGTTAACATCCTTTTAGTGAAGGCAGTGGTTTTAGTGGACCGCTGCCTTTTTTTGGATAGAGGGCATTGTTCCAATTGCCGCCGATCTGTATAAAATAATTCTTGACAGGGGAGAATCCGTAGTATATGATATATGTAGTTTTTAAAACTACATGAAGTGAATGCGATTACAAGGAAAGGAAGTAAATGTTATGGGATGTGAAGAAGGTAAAAAGTTTGGGCTGGTGGGGATTGAAGACCGTTATATTCAGACTACACTGGGTAAAGATGGGATTTTAGAATCAATCTCCTATATAAATGATGAAAATTTTAACTTTGCCTTTGATGTTGTGGATGTCATGGCAAAAAAATGTCCCGATAAACTTGCTATGCTTCATGTATCCAGAGAGGGCCGTGAACGCCATTTTACTTTCCGGGATATGGCGAAGTATTCCAATAAGGCGGCGAATTATTTCAGTTATCTGGGGATTAAGAAAGGCGATAAGGTCATGCTTGTGCTCAAGCGCCATTTCCAGTTCTGGTTTTCCCTACTTGCCCTGCACAAGATTGGGGCGGTGGCGATTCCTGCTACCAATCTTCTCACCAAAAAGGACTTTGAATATCGTTTTAAGGTGGGGGAAGTGGATGCTGTGGTGTGTACCGCCGATGGCGATGTTTCCAGAGAAGTGGATAAGGCGGCATGGGGCAATTCCCGGCTGAAGACGAAGATTATGGTGGGGGGCGCCAGAGAATCCTGGCATTGCTTTAATAAAGATATTCGTTACTTTTCTGCAAATTTTTCCAGACCAGAAGAAGCATCAGGCGGCGATGATACGATGCTGATGTTTTTTACCTCTGGAACGACTTCCTATCCCAAAATTACTGCTCACAATTATAAATATCCTCTGGGACACTATATCACAGCGAAGTACTGGCATCAGGTAGATCCCGATGGAATTCATTTTGCCATCTCGGATACGGGCTGGGGAAAGGCGCTCTGGGGAAAGATTTATGGACAATGGCTCTGTGAAGCACCTGTATTTACCTATGATTTTGATGATTTCGACGCAAAAGAAATTTTACAGATGATTGATAAATACAAGATCACTTCGTTTTGTGCGCCACCTACGGTTTACCGGGTGATGGTTCATCTGAAGCTGGAAAATTATGATCTCTCTTCGCTGCAGAATGTGACCACGGCGGGAGAGGCCCTGAATCCGAAAATATATGAAAAGTTTAAGGAGAAGACGGGTTTTGACATTATGGAAGGTTTTGGGCAGACGGAGACAACGATGCTCATCGGCAATATTCAGGGGATGACGCCGAGACCGGGCTCCATGGGCAAACCGAGTCCTCTTTATGACATCTCTGTCATGCGTCCTGACGGGACTATGGCGGATCCCGGTGAAGAAGGAGAGATTGTTGTGAAGACCTCAGAGAGTATTCCCAACGGACTGTTTAAGGGGTATTACGGCGATGAGGAAAAGACGGATCTGGTATGGTATGATGGATATTATCACACCGGAGATACCGCATATATGGACGAAGACGGATATCTCTGGTATGTAGGGCGTGTGGATGATGTGATCAAATCCGCTGGTTACCGCATTGGTCCTTTTGAGATCGAAAATGAGATTATGAAGCTTCCTTATGTGCTGGAGTGTGCAGTGACCTCCGTTCCGGACCGCTTGCGGGGGCAGGCGATCAAAGCTACGATTGTGCTTGCTGATGGCAGCGATGGGGACGAACATATGAAAAATGATATTGTGAAGTATCTTAAGAGTAATATTGCCTCATACAAATGGCCGAAAATCGTAGATTTTGCTAAAGAACTTCCCAAGACTATCAGCGGCAAGGTGCGAAGGGCAGAGATCAAGAAAAGCGACTGGTCAGAAGAGGGTGCGGCAGAGAGCGCCGGCACCAGAGAGTATGTAGAAGAAGCGGCGGCGCAGGAAGAGAACGAAGAGTAAAGTAAACGTAATTTATCTTGACGAATAAGGACTATTATGATAGCATAAGATCAACTATTATGATAGTCCTTAATATAAGTTGTTTATAGAAGGAGGGAGACCACATGGCAGATTCATGTTATAAGCTGTTTGATTCGGAAAAAAAGGTGATGGAGGTTCTCTGGGAGCATGGGACCATGATCGCAGGTGATATTGTGAAAATTCTAAAAGAAAGCACTGGATGGAACCGCAATACTACATATACAGTGATCAAAAAATGTATTGCAAAGGGAGCGGTCGAGAGGACAGAACCTCATTTTACCTGTACTCCCCTGATCACCAGAGAGCAGGTTCAGGATTATGAGACCAATGAACTTGTGGACAAGATGTTTGACGGTTCCAGGGAAAAATTTTTTGCGGCTTTTCTAAATGGAAGTAAGCTATCGGAGGATGAGGTAAAGAGCCTGAAGGATATGGTGGACAGGCTGAAGTAGATACATAAGACCGGAAGAAACGTTTCTGGTAGTCAGGTGGAGCAGTATGAAAATTATTTTAGAATACAATCTATTTTATATCAGTATTATCTCGACGGTTCTTATTTCTCTTCTGGTGGTGGCAAGATTTTTGCTGGGGCGCAGGATCCACCGGATATTTTTTTCCCTGGCATGGATGATCGTGCTGGTCAGACTTCTTCTGCCCCTGTGCGTTACAGTACCTGTGGGGTGTCCTGGGATCCTGGACAAAATTTATGGATGGATCCGTAGTGTTCCAGCGGGACGTTATTTTTCGGTCTGGGCGGCGGGAGCAGCGATGTCAGCCATTTTTTTTGTGGTACGATATGTGATGTGGGGAAGAATTCTCCGAGAGGCACTGCCGATTCAAAAAGTTCCTGATATCGATGAAGAAATGTTTACATTTATGGGGATCCGGGTTTATGTTTCTGACAGGATCGCTTCCCCAGTGACCTATGGGATCTTTCAGCAGAAGGTTCTTCTGCCAAAATACTACATGGAGCTGACGAGGGAACAGCTCAAATATATTCTCATCCATGAGAAGGTGCATATCGACGGACATGACAACCTGAATAAATCTCTTGTTATACTGGCTCTGTGTATCCACTGGTTTAATCCATTTGCGTGGCTGATGTATGTTTGTTATAACCGGGATCTGGAGCTGGCATGTGACGAAAAAGTGATCCGGCAGGTGGGAGAGGACAGCCGGAAGGTTTATGCAGGCGTTCTTATCAGTCTGGCACAAGAGCGCCCTGCTGTGAAGCCGGTGTATAGTGGATTTGCCCAGAATGCAGTGAAAGAGCGCATTATTATGATCATGGGTTACCGCAGGGCGAGGATATGGAATTATGTTTTGTGTGGAGTGCTTGCGCTTTTTTCTATGGTCGTATTTGCCGTGCCGGTGAATACGGAGGAGAAAGCGGAGCTGACGATACAGAACAAACAGCCCATACCTGTTCCGGAAGAGGTGGAAGAGGAGACTTTAGAGGCAGTGGAAGTGTTCAAAGTCATAGAAGAAGATGCCATTGGCACGAAGGCGGACGTCGTGGTGAAGACCAAAGAAAATGTGTCTCTTTGTATCAAAATACACTTTCGCAAGGAACTTGCCGTGACCAATGGAAGTTTTATTTCCTTTCAGTTAAAAGGTAAAGAGTGGGAGGCGGGAATTGACAATGAATACGATGGGACGGTGACGATTCCCGAGGCAGTCAGTTATAAGGGGAAAGTTTATCCTGTGACAGGTATTGGAAACTATACGTTTTATCAGTGCAGGAAGCTTCGTAAGGTAGTGATCCCGAACACGGTCGTGGAGATCAAGGAAAAGGCATTTCAATCCTGTGAGTCTCTGAAAACGCTGAGGATGCCGGAGAATCTCGAACTGGTGGAGGCAAATCCTTTTGTGGGCTGCCGTTCCCTGGAGAGTTTTAAGGCGCCTGAGGGCACCGAGATGAAGGGACAATACCAGGTGAAAGAAGGGGTGCTCTATACAGATTATGGAAGGTTTTTGAAAGTTTTTCCCCAGGGAAAAAAGAAGAAAAAGTTTGTGCTGGAGGAGGGCGTGAGCCAGATCGCTGTCTGTGGATTTTATGGTGCACAGTTGGAGGAGGTCTACCTGCCGGAATCCATGCTGAGGGTGAAGAGCTGTGCATTTCAGAACTGCCGGAACTTAAAAGTGATACGTGCGCACCGGAATACTGTATTTTCCGGGGATTCTCTGGCAGGGGCGTGGAGAGCGCGGATCCTGCGCTATGATTAGTCAGGTCATACGGGCTGGTATCGTTGAGCTGACCAGGGGGCGCCTCCACCTGGCATGCTGAGATTACCCTTGACAGTTGGAAAACAGGAGAGTAAACTTAAATCAGTGATGATTTGGGCGGCGGCTCAAAAATAAATGGCAAAGGAAGTACGATACAATGGAAAAGAAAAATATTGATTGGGCAAATCTAGGATTCTCTTATCAGCAGACAGACAAAAGATATGTGGCGAATTATAAAGATGGAGCGTGGGACGGGGGCGGTTTGATCGATGACCCCATGATTACTATGAGCGAGTGCGCCTGTGTGCTTCAATATGCCCAGACCTGTTTTGAGGGATTGAAGGCCTATACGGCAAAGGACGGACATATTGTATGCTTCCGCCCGGATCTGAATGCAGAACGTATGGCAAATACGGCGAAGCGTCTTGAGATGCCTGTATTTCCAGAAGATAGATTTGTAGATGCTGTAGTGGAGACTGTTCTGGCAAACGAGGATTATGTGCCGCCTTATGGTTCCGGGGCGACTTTGTACATCCGGCCCTATATGTTCGGTATCGGTCCTGTGATCGGTGTGGCTCCGGCGACAGAGTATCAGTTCCGTGTGTTCTGTACCCCAGTAGGTCCATATTTCAAGGGAGGAGCAAAGCCCATTACGATCCGTGTCAGTGATTTTGACCGGGCGGCACCAAATGGCACAGGACATATCAAAGCGGGGCTCAACTATGCCATGAGCCTTCATGCCATCGTGGATGCCCATGAGAAAGGCTATTCTGAAAATATGTATCTGGATCCCAGGACACGCACCAAGGTAGAGGAGACGGGAGGAGCCAACTTTATTTTTGTGACGAAGGATGGAAAGGTGGTTACCCCAAAATCAGACAGCATTCTTCCTTCCATCACAAGGCGTTCTCTTGTGGCGATCGCCAGAGATCATCTGGGGATGGAAGTAGAAGAAAGAGAAGTATATCTAGATGAAGTAAAGGATTTCGCTGAGTGCGGGCTGTGTGGAACAGCAGCAGTTATCTCACCAGTAGGAAAGATCGTGGATCACGGCAAAGAAATCTGTCTCCCGAGCGGAATGGAACAGATGGGTGAGGTGACGAAGAAATTGTATGATACATTAACCGGTATGCAGATGGGAAGCATCGAGGCACCGGAAGGCTGGATCAAAGTAATAAAGTGAACGCATAAGCACGAACGCAGACTTTTATAGAATGCGATGCCTGTTTACAGGCAAAGCGCATTCTGGAAAAGTCTATGTGAGTGTAACGAACACGCCGAAACCAAAGGTTTTGGCGTGAGTGCTTATGCGGTTTGGTTTGCCCGGAAAATGAGTAACGAACACGCCGAAACCAAAGGTTTTGGCGTGAGTGCTTATGCGGTTTGGTT
>CAMXSH010000078.1 GCA_947246475.1 uncultured Roseburia sp. | reverse complement strand
ATAATTTTTCCAGTTATATCTCTTTGATGTCAGCCAGTGCTGGATCTTTTCTTTTATATTTGCCATAATCTCACTACTCAATCCCTAAATTTATTTTGTCTGTTTCATACTTACAATTGGAATGTTTGCAAAAAGGGCAGGAACAGATCCGTTGTTTCCTTCGGATTCTGTCTGCTCGATCTTTATATCCAAACCCTCTTTATCAATCTCTACATATTTTGATAGTACATTTATGATGTCATTCTTGATCTGCTCCATCAGATCAGGAGAACAATTCGCACGATCCGAAACAAGAACAAGTTTTAAGCGATCCTTCGCGACATTTCCTGATGATTTTTTACGGAAAAAATCTGCAAGTCCCATAATACTAATCTCCTTCTTTAGTTGTTTTTAAACTTGTTTCGTATCTTAGACAAAAATCCACTGTTTTTTGACAGATCCAGCAGGGGAACTTCCTCTCCCATGATCCGCTTACAGATATTTTCAAAAGCTTGTCCTGCCATGGTTTTAGTCCCTACCAAAGGTTCTCCCTGATTTGTAGATACAACGATATTCTCATCATCTGGAACCACACCAAGCAGATCCACGGCGAGGATCTCTATCACATCCTCACTGGACATCATATCTCCTCTCTTTACCATATCGGCACGAAGACGGTTTACCACAAGTTCTGTTTTTTTGACATCGTTGGCATTGAGGAGTCCGATGATGCGGTCAGCATCCCGGACAGCAGAAACCTCAGGTGTTGTTACAACAATAGCGCGGTTTGCTCCTGCGATGGCATTCTGAAAGCCCTGTTCGATGCCCGCCGGGCAGTCTAACAGTATGTAATCAAATTCTTCTTTAAGTTCATCTGCGAGTTTTGCCATCTGTTCCGGTGATACAGCTGTCTTATCACGGGTCTGGGCAGAAGGAAGCAGATAGAGATTGGGATATCTTTTATCTTTGATCAATGCTTGTTTGATCCGGCAGTTTCCTTCTATTACGTCGACAAGGTTATAGACGATACGGTTTTCAAGTCCCATCACAACATCCAGGTTACGAAGCCCTATATCTGTATCGATCAAAACTACCTTTTTGCCTTCTTTTGCCAGCCCGGTACCTACGTTAGCTGTAGTGGTGGTCTTTCCTACCCCGCCCTTGCCGGATGTGATAACAATTACTTCACTCATATTTGTTTACCTGTCCTTTCATTCTGCAAATCTTTATGGGAAAGCTGATGTCCAGTTTTCCATATCCCTATCATTTATAATACTTGAATGATAGTAAAAAAGCAATTTTTTTTTAAAGGGAAATATCATTCAGAACATCCCGGTCCAGGGGTTCAATGTAAATATTTCCATTCTGTGAAAAGGCGATCTTGGTCTCCACCTTTGTCTTTTGTTTTTCATCCGGACTTCTGGCGATCACATCACCAATCCGGATCTGCGTCGGATTCATCTGCAGCGCTACCACAAATGCATTATCTCGTCCCGATGCTCCAGCGTATACATTACCCAGAAGTTTTCCGAGGACGATGACATTTCCGGTGGAGACGATCTGGGATCCAGCGTTCACATCTCCTAAAATAACGACGCTGGTATCAAATTCGATCACTTGCCCGGAGCGAAGGGTTCCTTTATAGAACTGCCCCGTATTCATATTCATTGCCATCAGTTTTTCTTCCAGCGTACGGCTGAAATACGCCTCCCGTTCTGCATTGTCGTCAATAACACAGACGATTTCAAGGTTTGAATTTTCTGTGATACACTCCACCAGTTCCAGCTGCTCTTCATCGCTGAGTTTTCTGCCCTCAAAAGAGAGGGCAATCTGCGCGTCTCCCAGAAAATCAGAGGAAGACTTAAATTTTTCACAGACCTTTTCTTTTAATTCTTCAAAAGGCAGTTCTTCTTTTAGATGAACAATGATGCCAGATTTGGTTCCTTTAATGATAACAGGATGATTCATACGCATTTCTCCGTTTCCATAGTTATGTATGTATTAATCGGTCACACCACCTGAATTGCTAACTGGTGCGGTTGCTGAATTCTTTAAAAGTTTTTTTCTTGAATCTTTGTCATAATAATAACGGTAAATTGTGCTTGCCAGTGTCGCCGCATTGCTGGAAGTAAAGGCATTGGGAATAACAACGGTTACGGAGATCTCAGGAGATTCATAAGGGGCAAATGAAACAAACAATGCATGGTTTGGTTCATTGTCGCTGATCTGTGCTGTACCGGTTTTTCCAGCTACTTTTACAGGAACATCATTAAATACTGTTTTAAGGCTTCCATTATTTACTACCATATACATTCCTTTTTTTATAGCGCTCATGGTAGAATTTTTGATCTCCAGTTTATTGTGTACCTTTGCTTTATTCACCTTTTTCTTGTCCGTTACCACATTCACAGTTTTGTCCACCAGCGTCAGGTCATAGCAGGTGCCGTCGTTGGCGATGGTGGAGACATAACGGGATAACTGAACCGGTGTGTAACTGCTGTTACCCTGTCCGATGGTAGAACGCACCGCATCCAAAGTGGATACGTTGGGTTCTGCTTCTGACAATTCAATTCCGGATTTATCTGTCAAACCATATATTTTGGAGTACTGCTCCAGCTTTTTAAGTCCCCGTTCATTGTTCACTACACCTCCAGTCAGACCACTGAGAAGATATCCCATTTCATAAAAGAAATAGTTACAGGAATGCTGGATGGCCTGGGATACATTGATGGTTCCGTGGCTGGATCTGGACCAGCATTTGGGTGGATTGGGAGCGATCTTTTCAAATACATGTTTATCAGTAACTGTGGAATAGGGATTGATTATGCCCTCTTCCAAAGCTGCTGTGGCAGATACCATCTTATAAGTGGATCCGGGAGCTGTCTTCTGCTGCGTTGCACGGTTGAGCATTGGCGAGGCAGAATTGGTGTTGATCTTAGAAAAATATTCCGTATCCACAGAATTTGCAAATTTATTGTTATCATAGCTTGGATAAGATACCAGAGCTTTGATCTTTCCTGTGTTTGGATCTGTCACCACGACAGAAGCGGCACAGGGGGTAAGTCCCAGCTCGCCAGGAGAGATCTCCAGAGATTTAATCTTTGATTTGAGGAATCCAAAAGGTGAGATACTTCCTCCTCGAAGCCTGGCTGTCATTGCCTTATCTTTTTTCAGGTAGCCCTGCTCATATAAGAGCAGGCAGATCTCTCTTCCACTTATGATATCATCATAGATCAGTGTGTGATAAACTTTTTTATCAAATTCAACATCATCTGCCAGAGTTTCCCATACATAGTCTATAATTTTCTGATAGATTTCTTCCGTGCTGTAATAATCATCGCCTACGTTCAGCGCTTCCAGACTGATCCAATTGTTGGATATGGCATAGATCAAAAAGCGGCTGAGGCTTAATTTTCCATTGGCGTATTTATTGTAGGTCTCATCGGTCTTGTCCAGTTTTTCAGTGGGAATAATCTCTTCCGAGCGCAGCAGGGAATAAATATAATCCAGATAATCTTCTGAAGTTTCAGAAAGATCATCCCCCGCCACACTATAGTTATATTTTAGATGGCGTTTTAAGTTCTTCAGTGTGTTTTTTTTATGGGTAGTAAATTTATTATATATTCTTTTTTCCAGATCAGATGCTTCTGGGGTGTTGAATTTTGAGATGTCCACAAGGCTGTTTTCTATTATGGCACAGTACACATCATAGATCGGCACCCTTATATCATCTGCTTTTTTCCCTTTGGAACCTGCGCTTTTGCTGTTGTTCAATTTGGAAATCAAAACTCCTGCCACCGTTCTCTCAGTCAGTTTGTAGGCGGCCTTTTGAAGATCGGCATCAATGGTCAGATAAATATCATTTCCTGCCACCGCATCTTTGTGGTCTTTCGTCTCCACCACCCGGGAGCTGCTGTCGATCACCAGGGTTTCACTGCCCTTTTTTCCCCGGAGCTGTTCTTCATAAGTGTGTTCGATGCCTGTTTTTCCAATCTGGTCGGCGGCAGTGTAAGTATTATCTTCCTTCTCTTTCATGGTAGCAAGGGTATCGGATGAGATCAGCCCCGTATAACCAATCACATGGGAAAAATAATAGCTGTCATAGTAAACCCTCTTGGTGTCCTCACTGACTTCTACCCCGGTCATATCGGCAGAGTTTTCTTTGATGGCGGCTACTGTTTCCGGGGAAACATCTGAAGCGATTGTTACTGGTTCATATTTCTGATAGGTATTCATCATCAATGCATACCGGACCTTCATGATCTTTAAAGCAGTGGCATCATCATAATTCTGCTCTTTTTTCTCTATCTGTTCCCTGGTTTTTTCTTCTCCAGTCAGAGGATCAAAAAAATGAATGTAATTGGTCTTTGTAGAGGTCCGGATATAACGGAAACATTCTTCAGCGCTCATTTTCTTCTGTTCTTCGGTAAGATCGTCCACGGTTTTATGAAAATAAATCTCCCGTTTAAAGCGTAGCTGGGCCTTTTTGTCTACTGTAAAACGAAAGCGCCCTTTTTTTGTGATCTCTATCGGAAATTCCACAGAGAGTTTATCCCCATGTTTTTCAATGAGAGAAATGCATTTAAGGATCATTTCATTGGTAGACTTATTATCCTTTAACTCTCCGGTATCTTCTATTGTAATGGAATAACTCTGCTCATTGGAGGCAAGAACTTTTCCATTGCAGTCGTAAATCTTGCCCCGGGAACTTTTCAAGGTCTTTATTTTTGTATTTTTGATAGTTGCTTTCTGGTCATATTCTTCTCCCTGAACGATTTGAAGGTAGAATAATCTGGCCACCAGTATACTGAAAAGAACGACATATACAATTATCAGGGAAAAAATTCGTGATTTTACCAGTGTTTTAAAATAATCGATTATCGCAGTAACCACAGATTATACCTCCTCCTTTTTTTCTGATAAAAACTTCTCAAGTATATTGAGAAGCCGGAACACGAGTACGGAGACGATCAGAGTATAAATGATCTCCGGAAGAATAACAGATGTAAACGCAAACCCAAAATACAGCCGTCCTCTTACTAAAAACTCTGTGACATAATAGTAAATACCATAGAACAGATCGCTGATCCCGACGAGTACACACGGAAGTATGTAGTTGTCTGTAAAATAGATCTTCTGGCAGTAACCACACAGAAAACCAATGGTCATAAAAACAAAGGCATAAAGCCCGATTACATTTCCGAACTGCATGTCCAGAAGCAGGCCGCATAGAAAACCGGTCAGCAGGCCGGAAGTTCTTCCTCGCATATAGGAATAGCATACAGTAAGTATGAGCAGTATATTTGGTACTACATCTGCCAGTTCGATAGCATGCAGGGCGGTAGTCTGGAGTATAAACCCAATAAATATAATCACTATAGTGGAAATCCGTCGTTTAATCATAGTTTTTTATATCCTCAATTTCCGAATTATCCTTCAGCGTTGTGATGATCAGTACGGTTTCCAGTTTGTCAAAGGATACCACCGGAGTAAGCTGGGCGTACTTGGAGAGTCCGTCGGTCTCATCGTGGATGTTGGAGATGTATCCGACTAAAAGCCCCGGAAGAAATTTATCACTGATCCGGGAAGTTACCACGGCATCCCCGTCTTTTGCCTCCGCCGTATTGCTGATCATGGTAACATCTATAAATCCCTTGTAGATACTTTGCATATTTCCTTTTACCATACAGGTTTCTCCAGTGTTTTCAAACATGGAGCTGACATTGCTTTTGTCGTCTATGATACTGCGGACTTTTGCGTAGTGTTTTCCTGCCTCGGAGACGATGCCCACAAGTCCGTTTCCAGCAATGACATTCATGTCCACATCTACACCATCTTCTTTCCCCTTATCAATAGTAAAAAGATTGAACCAGTTATTTCCGTCCCTGCCGATGACCGTGGCGGCAACTTTTGGGTAATCCGGGTACTGTTGGTCCAGTTTATAGAGTTCCCGGTATTTATCCAGGTCGCTGTTTTCTCCTGCCAGGATCTTATTGTCATAGCTGAGGGCATCCAGTTTCTGCTTCAGCTCATTGTTTTCTTCGAGAAGTTTTTCTTTTGTTTCAAGCAGATCCATTTTTCCGTAGATCCATTTTCCCACAGCATTGATCCCGCTCTGCATGGGAGTGACCATATCTCCCAAAGTGGTCTTAACGGTGCGGAATTGATCCGAGAACCGAAAACTTAAAACGACCAGAAGGGCACAGAGGATACTCAGGGATATATAGATATACTTCGGATGAATGGAAAATTTTTTCCTTCTTCTTTTCTTTTTCATGCTTTTCTCCCATATCTGTATTAAAGAGCAAGCTTGGCAAGCTCCGGATCTTCAATCACTGCACCTAGTCCCATGATAACCGTGCTCTCCGGCTCTTCACAAAGATTTACCTTTAGACCAAGTTCATCATAGATAAATCTGCCCAGGTCTTTGATGCGGCTGGATCCTCCGGTCAGATAAAGCCCGGATTTATAAATATCAGAAGAGATTTCTGGCGGTGTTCTCTCCAGAATGATCTTGATGGAATCTACAATGTTCTGGAACAGTTCAGCCAGGGCATCGTGAATATCGGCTCCGGTTACGGTGATTTCGCTGGGAAGCCCAGTCACCAGATTGCGTCCGCAGATGTCCATGGTTTCATCTGTCACATAGGCGGATGCGATATTTTTTTTGATCAGTTCGGCGCTTTTTTCGCCGATGACAAAATTCATATCTTTTTTTATTTTATTAATAATCACCTCGTCAAAGCGGTTTCCGCCTACCGGGATGAGCCGGCTTAACACAATACCGCCCAGGGAGAGAACTGAGATCTCAGCAGTATTTGCCCCGATGTCCACTACCAGGGTTCCTGTAGATTTTGTGATATCCAGATTCATGCCAAGGGCATCGGCTATTGGCTTCTCTACCACATGGATCTTTTTTGATTTGAGATTCATGTTAGCGATCAGGTCAAAATATGCTCTTTTTTCTACCTCTGTAATATCTGTGGGGACGGCAATGTAGTATTCGGCGCCCTTAAATCTTTTTTTGCCATTTAGTTCGGTAAAGAAATAATCGATCATAGACTGCATATTTCCGATATCAGCAATCACTCCGTTTTTAATCGGATAGGAAACATCCAGGTTTTCCGGCGCTTTTTCATACATCTCAAAAGCTTCATCCCCCACCGCAAATACATGATTTTTTTTATATATGGCAATTACACTTTTCTGGTGAAGGATTACACCTTCTCCATTCTTATAAATTTTTATAGAGCTTGTTCCAAAATCAATTCCTATCGCTTTTCCCAGCATTTCGTTCATCCTCTCTAACAATATATTCTCATATGTGTCCTCGTTCTCTCAGACTGACATACTGACAATCACCCAGAATAATATGATCCAGTAGCCGGATGCCGATAAGTTCCCCGGCGGTTTTCAGCTGTTCTGACAATTTGATATCCGCAGTGCTTGGTGTCGGATCTCCGCTTGGATGATTATGTAGTACGATAAAGCACGAAGCATCATACTGCAAGGCTTTTTTCAATATCTCCCTTGGGTTTGCCAGACTTGCAGACACGGAACCTACAAACAGAAGTTCATACCGGATCAGCCGACAGCGGTTGTCCAAAAAGACAACCAAAGTATGTTCCGTCTCCTTTGTCCGCATCTCTTCCATAAAAAATCCGGCAACTGTTCCCGGAGAATCAAACCGCCCTCCTTCTGGTTTGCGCTGTCTGGTCATCCGGTTGGAGATCTCAGCAGCGCACAACAGCTGTGCGGCTTTGACTCTTCCGATGCCGTCGATCTTCGTGAGTTCCTGGCATGATAAATAATGTAGTCCCATTAATCCCTTGTGTACCGGATGGAGATTCAGAATTTCCGAGGCGAGTGTCACACTGTTTTTGTGATGGCTGCCGTTCCGGATCAGAACAGCGATCAGTTCTGCATCGGATAAACTGGCTGCCCCGTATTTTTCCAGCTTTTCATAAGGTCGTTCTGACTCGGGAAGATCCTTCATCGTATAATATTTTTGGCTCATTTTTACTCCATTCCCTATCACTGCCAATCATACATGGTCTATTCTACCATAATTTTTTTAAAAAGTATAGCTGGATCAAAAGTTTTTTCAGTGACTTTTCGTCAAATGTTATGGTAAATCGACTAATTTTTTATCTACCATCCGCTGAAGCGACATTAAAATCCCAAATATATTTTTAAAAAGTATAGATGGATCAAAAGTTTTTTCAGTGACCTTTCATCAAATGTTATGGTAAATCGATTAATTTTTTATCTACCATCCGCTGAAGCGACATTAAAATCCCAAATGTATTTTTAAAAAGTATAGCTGGATCAAAAGTTTTTTCAGTGACCTTTCATCAAATGTTATGGTAAATCGACTAATTTTTTATCTACCATCCGCTGAAGCGACATTAAAATCCCAAATTTTCCATGCTGCCAGGTCAGCCCTCCTTGAAAATAAACGCTGTAAGGCGGTTCGATAGGGGCGTCTGCGCTGAGTTCGATGGAAGATCCCTGAATGAAATTGCCAGCCGCCATGATCACATCGCTGTGATATCCAGGCATCGCATAGGGCTCCGGCGCCACATAGCTGTCTACAGGAGAACCAGCTTGAATCCCCTCACAAAATGCGATAATCCGTTCCGGGGATCCCAGTGCTACGGCTTGGATGATGTCATGGCGCTCTTCTGCCGCGCCGGGACTGGTAGTAAAACCAAGCCCTTCGTAGAGGTGGGCCGCAAAGATTGCGGATTTCAATGCATTTGCAACCACAGCCGGCGCAAAAAAAAGACCCTGGTAAAAGGAGGGATTGGTTCCCAGAGATGCCCCCACCTCTTTGCCCAGTCCTGGCGCTGTAAGGCGGTTTGCCGCCAGTTCGATCAGCTCCTTCCTCCCGGCAAGGTAGCCTCCCATCGGCGCTATGCCGCCGCCAAGGTTTTTGATCAGGGAACCGACCACAAGGTCTGCCCCGACTTCTGCTGGTTCTATCGTATCAACAAATTCACCATAACAGTTATCCACCATACAGACCACATTTGGGGCATGTGTTTTTATAAAGGTTATCAGTTCCCCTATCTGTTTTACAGATAAGGTTTTTCTCATGGCATATCCTTTGGAGCGCTGGATCGTCACCAGTTTGGTCCGGTCATTCAGGGCATTTTTTATGGCTTCATAATCAAAACTGCTGTCTTCCTTGAGATCTGCCTGGGCGTAGGTGATGCCAAATTCCCGCAGCGATCCGGGTTCATTTTTGCCGTGTATACCTATGATGCCCTCCAGCGT
>CAMXSH010000077.1 GCA_947246475.1 uncultured Roseburia sp. | reverse complement strand
AGCACCAAAATTATCATAGAAGATTAGTAATTACAGACTTTTCTTCACACACTCGGTTGCCCAGTTTCACAGACTCTCACAGACTCTCATTTCCCGCATTGCTGCTTTTTGTGGGCTGTCTCCTTTTCTTCTTGCCATAATAAAACCTCCAAACTGGTAATTACATCTTACACCAGTTTAGAGGTTTACACAAACTTTGGGATTCTCCCACTATTTCAGCCATATACCAAATTACATTTTGATTTTGAAGAATTTCATCCTTCCTATTTTTTCAGCTTAAATGTGTACGTTTTCATTTCCCATTCTTCCTGATAATAATTGTTTATATAATACGATCCCAGAATTAATTTCTTTTTCTTATATTTCTTCAAATTTAAGTTTTTCATCTTGAATACACCGTTTTTATCCGCTTTTACCTTCTTAATTCGCTGTCTCCCTTTACTTGTGAGATAATAAAGTCTAACTTCCAGATTTTTATCTGCTTTTCCAACTATCTTTTTTGTCTTGCTGGTAATCTTCGTTACTTTTTTGGGAGAAGTTAATTTTAATATTTTTTTCACATTGTATTTTTGAAGGTCAATGGTTTGTTTTAGCCACTTTTTATCTTCTACTAACTGTTTGGGCAATCTAGAGATCAGTTCTGCTTTTGTCAGGTTGTTGCCCTGTAAATAAGTATGATGCCCCATTAATTCCGTATGTTTTGTTAAATCAGGCAAGATGCTTATATTAGCATTCGATGCTTCCAAAGAAGTCAGTTTCGTCATCCCCTCAATCGGGCTTAAATCTGTTACTGTATTAGGAAGCGTAAGGCCTTCCAGCTGAGTTAAATTGCGGAGTCCCTCAATACTCGTGATACAGGAGGAATACCTTAAATTAAGTGAATTTAATTTTTCTAAACTCCCCAAAGGTTTGAGATCTGTGATATTATTTCTCCCGGGCATAAAGACTGTTAAATTTGTTAATTTTTCTATTCCCTGAAGAGAAACAATTTTCTCCTCTTCTTTTCTGTCCAGATCACCTGATGTATTAATGTCCTGCGATAGCCAGCTTACCTTTTGCGCTTCCTCTTCAGTGAAAGTACTATCTGGCTTCTTTCCCAACGCTTTTAGGATCACCTGATAAAGTGCTTTGTCTGGTATTCCCGTTTCATCATTCCGTATGACGTCTGAGCCTGCCGCACTAACAAATAAGTCCCTATACGAAGGCAGACTTCCCAGTAAGATCAATAACACCATCATGAAAGCAACCGCTCTTTTAATCATTTCTTTCATATTTTTTCCCTCCTATCCAAATAATTGTTCAGCTTTCATAAAACGCCAGATACCTCATAAATACGACATTTTATCTAGCTATTTTCCCTTCGTGCAAACATCCGAATTAGAACGAAAACACAATAGTTCCTGTCTTTTCTCTTACAATCTAAATTCTAATCCAAACGTATTTCTTTCATTATATCCGCTACCATTTAAGAAAAAGCAACTATTAGGTAGATCCTTCAGGTACTCCAGTTGGTACTTTGATTTAACTACTGTAATAGTTACTTATAGACTATCATAATAATCTGTTCATGTCAAGTGTAATATTTTTTAAAGTGTACCTCACTAAATCAATTCGTTAAGGCCGGAAATTCACATTGTCGTTGGTAAATTTTCTAAACCGAAAAAAATATTATCAAAGTATTCAACTTTTTTTCTAGCATATTCTTAATAGTGTCTTTGACCGTTACAATATGTTCACCTTCAGATGAACATACACATGTGGCAAGAAAACTAGAATCCCCTCTACATAAACTTTCTTTGAAAGAATTACTTCCACCATTAATTAAATTATCAAATTTCATGCAGAGAATCTTTTCTTCCTTTAATATATCCACGATACAATGAAGCAGGGTAGTTTTTCCAATTCATTACGTTATTTGTAGTGTTTTATAGATCATCATTTCCTTTTATTTTTCCATAACACACTTCACAAGGGATTAATAGTTTTACCACTTTAATCTGCTTAGTAGTTACATTGTTGAACTCCTTTCTTAATTTTAGATAATAAAAAAAGGACCCGCACTTTGCCAGGTCCTCCCTTAAATATTTACGGTCTATATTTCAATTGTATTGTTGACGAAAATAATGTTGAATCTGAATTTGAATCTAATTTAAGTCCATATTCTTGTCCGACTGAATCTTCCCATGCTCATACCGTCAAGGAGCGCGTCAAGCTGCCGCCACAAATCCAACTGCCAGTACGCTGACATAATTCATCACTTCAACTGGTACACCTGCTCTTTGTAATATAAGGTTCCACTGTACACACACATCCTCTCTCTGCTCTGCAATTTAACATTTTTACATAATTTTTATATATTTTTCTTTATTTTGGAAGAGAGTGTGTAGAAAAAATCTTATTGGTACAGATTGCAGGTAGAGGGAACGGATTGCAGTTCTTATTTCTTTAAATTTTTATAGGCAAGCACCCCGGCGATGGTCTTGGCATCGGTGATCTCTCCCGAATAGATCATTTTCTCGATCTCTCCGATGGTATACCGCTCAATATGGACAAACTCATTTTCATCCAGTCTCTGTCTGGAGGGAATGAGGTTCTCTGCATAGTATACAGCAATCAATTCGCTGGTATATGCTGCCGCTGTATTGACATTGATCAGATGACGAATATCCTCCGAACGATACCCGGTTTCTTCCTCCAGCTCTCTGGCGGCGCAGATCTTAAAATCCTCTTCCACACTGTCTCTTCCCCCGGCAGGGATTTCAAGCATCATATCATCTATAGCGCCACGGTACTGCCGCACCATAAGAATTTTTCCCTCATCATCCACCGGCACTACTGCTGCCGCTCCCTTATGCTCGATCAGATCCCATTCTGCGATGTTACCATTGGGAACCTTAACATCCATGGAATAAAAATCTACAATCTTTCCCTTGTGTTCCAGCTTCTTACCAATAATCTTAAACTTATCCATATACGATCCTCCCTTTGCTGCTCATCTTGCCAGTCTCTCCAAAACCCGGAGCAGCAGATCAAAATTCCGTTTTGCCGACGAGATACTCATCCTCTCCTTCACGGTGTGTATATCCCGTATATCAGGACCCATGGAAACGATATCCAGTCCTGGTATCTTATGGGATAATATGCCGCATTCCAGACCTGCATGAATTCCTTCAACTCTCGGCTCTCTCCCCAATACTTTCCTGGATTCCTCGATCATAATATCCCGGAGCAGGGAATCTCGTTTATAATCCCACGCCGGATACCTTCCATGAACCTCAAATTCAAAGCCAGCTTTTTTCTGGGAGACGCACTCTCCCAGCCATCTTAACTGCTCCAGCATATGATCCCGGTAACTCTCCTTCTGGCTTCTGACCGAAAATCCAAAACGGATCTCATCCTCTCCTGTAGCTGCGATGCCCATGTTCAGGGAACTCTCCACCATCCCTGGCACGTCCCCGCTCATGACCTGGACTCCGGTTATCGCCAGGTTCAAAAACCGTAGTACCGCTTCTGTAAACCCGCTGTCAAAGCATTCTGCAGAGGGGACTGACTCTCTCTGCACCCCAAACTGGATCCGGGGCTCTGCTGAGCGCACCTCCTCCACACAAATCTGGGCATGTTTCTGCAGACACTCCGCCAGAGCCACTGGGTCATTGTCACAGATCATACGGCAGACAGCCTCTCTTGTTATCACATTATCCTTATCTCCCCCGGTAAAGGATACGATCCGAAAAGGCTGCTCTTCATATGCCTGTGCCAGTATCCTTCCAAGCAGAACTGACGCATTCATAGGATGCTTATGAATCTCTGTGCCGGAATGTCCCCCAGTCAGCCCGGAGACAGCCAGGGTAACCACTTCACCAGAACACGCCCTTTTCTCCTGCCGGAAGGTTACCCTGGCTGTGGCTCCGCCGGCACAGCTGACCAGAAGCACGCCCTCTTCTTCGTTGTCAATGTTAATGAGCCGCTTTGCCTTTAGATCGGACACATCCAGCGCTGAAGCCCCGTCCATCCCCACCTCTTCATCCGTGGTAAATACGGCTTCAATAGGCGGGTGGGTAATTTCATCCCCGGACAGCACTGCCAGCATATAGGCAAGGGCGATGCCATCGTCCCCACCCAACGTCGTTCCCTCCGCTTCCAGATAATCGTCACGGATCAGCAGCTTAAGTCCCTGCTTTTGAAAATCGTGGGTTTGATCCTCACTGACACATACCATATCCATATGCCCCTGGAGCATCACTGGCTCATCCCTGGTACAATCTGGAGAAGCCGGTTTCTTGATCACCACGTTCAGCGCTTCATCCACCCTGTACTCCAGCCCATGTTCCTTTGCAAAATTTACTAGATAATCACTAATCTTCTCGTTGTGATAGGATCCCCTTGGTACATTGGATATCTCTTCAAAGTAGGTAAAAATCTTCTGATAATCAATCGGTTCCAACATAATCTGTACCCCGTTTCAGCCTTTGCACCAGACTGCCCTTTCTCTTTTCACTATTACTGCTATTGTTCCAGAGTTTTCAAAATATATGCCCCTGCCCCTTTGTTAATGGAATGCGGCGCTGTACTTATTTCCCCTCATGAGTTCAATCTTCGCAGTTGTGGGATTTACAATCCCACAACTGCTACGCGGATATTCACCATATACTTATCAAAACAATTTATGCCTGATATTCTACTAAATATATCCTGGCAGTTCTGCTTCGCAGAACTCTTTTTTGCTGCAGAGCCTGCCATGAAGCAAGCTTCTAACAGGCTCTGTAGCAAAAAAGTACCTAACGGTACTGTCAGGAATTATGTTCATATATTGTTTTGGCGTGCATGGCTCAAAATCTTCGCGCGAGCTTGACGGAATCAATTTGAACCCTGTTTCGTTCTGCGCTAACAGCAAAATAGCGTTGTTGCTTTCATTCAGCGATACCACCGCATCGCCTCATTCAAGCGCCTAGCTATTTTGCTGTTACCACAATCCGAAATCCTTGACCTCCCCTTGTGATTTTCCAATTTACAAGGAAACGGAATAAAACGTACTGGGGGTACGTTGAATGACGTTGACACAGTAAATTGAAAAATCACAAGTAGGAGGCAGGATTCAAATTGGTTCCATCAAGCTAGTTTTTAAAGCTGTGGATCGGTGCAGGGATACGTCCCCTGCGGTTTACGAAATCATCACAGCCAAAAGGATTCACTGGCATGATTGGCGCGTAGCCGAGAAGGCCTCCAAACTCTGCCTGATCTCCCACGGTTTTTCCCTGGACAGGGATGATCCTCACCGCTGTTGTTTTCTGGTTTACCATACCGATGGCCATCTCATCTGCGATGATGCCGGCGATGGTGGTCTCTTTCGTATCTCCGGGAATGGCGATCATATCCAGCCCCACCGAACATACACAGGTCATAGCTTCTAATTTCTCCAATGTCAAGGCGCCCTCTGTCACCGCATCGATCATTCCCTGATCTTCGCTGACAGGGATGAAGGCACCGCTGAGACCGCCCACATAGGATGAGGCCATCACGCCGCCCTTCTTTACCTGGTCGTTGAGCATGGCAAGCGCCGCCGTGGTTCCGGGAGCACCCGCCCGTTCAAGACCCAGCGCTTCAAATATCTCTGCGATGCTGTCACCTACCGCCGGAGTGGGCGCCAGAGACAGATCAATGATACCAAAGGGAATTCCGAGACGCCTGGAGGCCTCATAAGCCACCAGCTGTCCTACTCTTGTTATCTTGAAGGCGGTCTTTTTGATGGTCTCGCAGACCTTCCCAAAATCCCCGTCTTTTACTTTTTCCAATGCCGTTTTTACAACACCGGGACCACTGACACCCACATTGATGATGGCATCTCCCTCTGTAACCCCATGGAAAGCTCCTGCCATAAAAGGATTGTCGTCTGGCGCATTACAGAACACCACCAGTTTGGCACAGCCCAGGGAATCGTTGTCACCGGTCAGCACCGCCGTCTCTTTCACCATTTTCCCCATCAGGCGGATGGCATCCATATCCAGCCCCGTCTTAGTAGAGCCCACATTGACAGAGCTGCACACCCGCTCGGTGCAGGCAAGGGCCTGGGGAATGGAACAGATCAGATTTTTGTCTGCGGTGGTCATTTTCTTTGACACCAGCGCTGTATAACCGCCGATAAAATTCACACCTACCTGCTTCGCTGCCCGGTCAAGAGTTTTGGCGATCGTGGCAAAATCCTCCGGCGTCTGGCAGGCCGATCCGCCGATCAAAGACACTGGTGTGATCGATATCCTCTTGTTTACGATAGGAATTCCATACTCCATGCTGATTTCCTCACCTACAGCCACCAGGTTCTCTGCCATGGACGTTATTTTATTATAGATATTATCACATAAACGATGCAGATCACTGTCTATGCAGTCCAAAAGGCTGATTCCCATTGTTATGGTGCGCACATCCAGGTTTTCTTTCTCGATCATGTTATTAGTCTCAATCACTTCATTTATATTTATCACGATATTTCCCTTTCCTCCACTATATTCTATGCATCTTGTCAAATATATCCTCTCGCTGGACTTTTATGATACAATGAATGCCTTTTCCCAGTTCTTCCAATTCTTCGGAAAGCTCCACAAACTTTTTGGAAGAAAGGTCTGTATTCACCACCATCATCATATTAAAAAATCCATCTACGATGGTCTGGGAAATATCCAGAATATTGATTCCATTTTCTGAAAGATAAGTACATACCTTTGCAATGATTCCCACGCTGTCTTTTCCTACTACTGTTATAATGGTCTTTTTCATCTTTACCCTCATTTCTATCTGGGGAACGCTGTCCCCCTTTTCTTTAATTTATAAAAACCGGCGGTGTCGGCGCCATCCGCCCTGCCACCCCGAGAAACAGCTCATCTTCCGCTGCCAGCTCCTCCTGAGCCAGTTCATATCGCACCGTCTCATAAGCGAGTTCTGGATAATTGTTTTCTTGGCTGAGATGCCCCAGCAAAATATGTTTTAACCGATAGTGTACCAGTCTCCGGAGCAGACGGCCGCAGGCATCGTTTGAAAGATGCCCTTCTTTTCCCAGAATACGCAGTTTCAGCTGATAGGGATAACTCCCCGCCTGCAGCATATTGATATCATGGTTTGCCTCCAGGAGCATTCCCTCACAATCCTCCAGGTGGGACAAGGTATAGTCGGTGTATTCGCCCATATCCGTCGCCACAGCCACCTTCACATTCCCTTCACGGATCGTATAACAGACCGGATCTGCCGCGTCGTGGGAGATTGAAAAAGGCATGACTTCCATGCCTCCTACATTTACCGGGACATCAGGACGCACAGGCTGAAAGAGATCCGCATCCACCTTCCCGCATTTCCCATTTCTCAGGATGGAATCAATGGTTCCCTCTGTGGCATATACCGGAATGGCATATTTTCGCAGCACTGGTCCCAGACCGCAGATATGATCAGAATGTTCATGGGTGATAAAGATTCCCTGTATGTGGTCCATGGTGATATGCTCCGCCGCGAGCCCTTCCTCTATGCGCTTTTTGCTGATCCCCGTATCCACGAGAATTCCGCCTGGATTTCCCTCAGAGCCGATAAATATACTGTTTCCACTACTCCCACTGGCAATGCTGTAAAGTTTCATTTTTCACTTTCCATCCTTCTTATTTTTCCCAGTACAGATCGATACTGTCATCCTCATGGACTGCTGCTGTAAAGTCACTGACATCTCTGCCGTTCAGTCGGGATATGAGCCGCTTCCCACCAGGCTTCGTGAGATCAAAGGGATATACGTCAAAAATATCCACAAAGGAATGATTCCGTTTTTCCTGCAGTGTTACCTCTTTTCCATTGATCTTAACCCGGATACGTCTGCCGTTCCCTCCCGCCAGGTATCCAGCCTGCCCCATCCCGGAACCCGGTGAGGAAAATACTGGCGGTGCTGCCACACTCTGCTGGGGTCTCACTGCTGGATTGCTGATGGGCAGATCTGCCGCCCATGCCGGCAGGGGTCTGACTGGTGCCAGCAGGGGATCCGGCCCCAAAGGAATATCTGGAACCGTCAGATCTGACATTACATTTTTTACCGGCTGTACCGGTCTTTTCTTCTCCTCTTTTATGGGTTCAGAAAAAATCTTCTCCAGCACAGCCCCATTTTCCAGTCTGGCGCTCCTGTCCTGCTCTTTGCCGCCCACAAGCACTTTATCTTCCACAGGCCGTCCCATGAATTCCAGCAGCTGCTGGACCGAATAGGTATCCAGGATCTTCACCTGGTCCCCCTCACGGATCACATAAGAATTGTTCTGGCTTTTATCATTTACCTCTGCCATCACCGGACAGAGCACAATTTTTCCAAACACCGTATACTTTAATTCTTTCCGGTATTCGGGAATCCGTCCCAGGGTGAGGGAAGCATCCTCTCCGCGGGTGGCTGCTTTGATCTGTATGATGTCATTTTCATGTACGATCTCATTAAGACTAGTTTCTTTTCCATTGAGCATGACCTCTGCCGCCTCGCCAAGACGCCCTTTGGTCACCCGTTCTTCCCCATTCACAAAGTATGTGAGGCTGCCGCCTCTGGTCGGGAACAGACTGCTTTGGGCAAATCCGGCATGGATACAGGCATCCAGAATCGTCGCCTTGCCATTATCATATAACTTGATCCGCTCATCGTTTACTTTAACGTGAATAAAACTGCCCTTCTGTTCATAATATTCAAGACAGATACCAATGGGTGTCACAAGGGTAGAATCTTTTTTCACACCAGCTGCTGAAAAATCCACCTGCTGGAGAACCTCTGCCCCCCGTATGCTGACACGGTTTTCCGGCAGGGAAAGACATTCTGACATCCTCTCTGTAAATCCTGGCATCTTACCGCCGCCACCCACAACAAATACTGCGCTTACAGAATTCCCACCATTGAGTTCAATGATCTTTTCTGATACCTTTTCTACGATAAGATGAATGGCTTCCTCCGCAGTCTCCCGAATCTCATCATATCCAACTTTATACGCTTCTCCCATGATATTTTTAAAGGATATGATCTTTTTTCTGGCAGCTGTCTTCTTTATCTTTTCCGCCATTTCAAAATCCACAAGGAACTTGCGGGCGATGGCTTCTGTAATTTCATCTCCCGCCAGCGGTATCATTCCAAAGGCAATGATACTTCCGTCCTTTACGATAGAGATATCGGAAGTTCCTGCCCCCACATCCACCAGTGCGATATTCAGCAGGCGAAAACGTTCGGGAATGGCGATATTGATCGCCGCGATGGGCTCCAATGTCAGGCTTGCCACCTGCAGCCCTGCCGCTTCCACGGCAGCATAAAGCCCCTCCACCACTTCATCCGGAAGAAAGGTAGCGATCATCTCCACACCAATAGAGGCTGCCATATGTTCTTCGATCATCTCCATCGGGTATCCGTTGAGATAATATTTTACCGGTGAATAGCCGACACAGTAAAAATGCTTGTCCTTGTGATCGGTTTCAGTACGGATTTCCTCATAGGCTTTCTCCACTGCAAGGCTGTCCAGGGAATGAATGTGTTCCTCGGTCACTTTCGCCTCAGAAGGCATCTCATATTCCACATATACATTCTTTGTTTTCAACACACGTCCTGCTGCCGCAATGCTGGCCTGCTGCAGTGCTCCCCCGATCTTTTCTTCCAGCTTTGCCTTTACCTGGGCGATGGTCCGCGCCACCGTCGGAATATCGTGGATCTGCCCGTCGATCACTGCTCTTGTCGTGTGCTCCACAGCGACCTGTGCCACCACCACAAAACGATCCGTCCCCACCCGGTAGCCCACGGTACCGACGATACTTCTCGTTCCTATATCAAGTCCAAATACATAACCATCCTTACTCATATGTATCCCCCGTCTTTTATTATATACATAACCCGCATAAGCACTCACGTCGAAACCTGCGGTTTCTCCGTGTTCGTTACACTTATTTTATTATATAC
>CAMXSH010000076.1 GCA_947246475.1 uncultured Roseburia sp. | reverse complement strand
TGGCTTTTTGGCGGATGTATTGAAACGTTTTGTGGCAGGCGGAAACAGCTGCCTGTACCTGGTTAAAGTCATTGAGATAATGGATGAAACGTTGCGGGAGAAAGGAACAGTATCCGCAGAGGAGCTGACAGAAGTGCTGGCGGAAAGACTATCTTTGTTTCAGTAAGAAGCGAGGAGAGAGCTAATGTCAAAGAAACCTTTGCAGGAATGCCTGCAGACAGCTTCCCGGAAATGGGGACTGGCACAAATGAAGAGTATTTATGCAAAAGAAAACTGCGCTGTATTTGGTGGGCTCCTGAGTATTCTTTTTTGAAAAATGTAAATACTAGGGATGAATTCTTTGAAAAGGAGCAGACGGCATATGAAGAAATGGGAATATGTGATCCAGGATGAGATAGGCATTCATGCAAGACCAGCGGGTGAACTTGTAAAGGAAGCAAAAAAATACAATAGCAGGATTACCATAAGTAAAGACGGAAAAAGTGTAGAAGCAACAAAGCTGATGGCTGTTATGGGACTTGGGGTAAAATGTGGGCAGACAGTAGAAGTTACAGTAGAGGGAGAGGATGAAGAGACGGCGTTAAAAGGAATAAGAGATTTCTTTGAAAAAAATCTGTAAAAGGAACCACCGGAAGATCGTTATTTTCCGGTGGTTTTAAATATTAAAGCATATTTTCACTCAGGCTGTCTTAAATAGAATACATATACTAAATATGTCTCAAAACCTGCTTATTTTGTGTGATACTGGTTTTCATCACGATTTTTCTTGAATCTGACTGCCATGATATGTATAATAGTAGAGTAACTGCCTGCTTATCTTTTGGCCGGCAGCAGCAAAAGAAAATTTTGGGGGATTTGATATGTCAGAGATTTGGGAATTCTATGAGAACCTGAATGAGATCGTGTATACTGCGGATATGGATACTCACGAAATTATATATATGAATCCGAAGGCGTGCGAGGCTTTTGGAGTAGGGGGATCAGGAGAAGGTAAGAGGGAAAAAATGTTATGAGGTGCTGCATCAGAGGTCGGGTCCCTGTGAGTTCTGTACCAACAGTGTTTTGAAACCAGGATTTTTTCATGAGTGGGAAATTTTCAACCCGGTTGTTAAAAAGAGCTTTAAGTTAAAGGATACGATGGTGGAGACAGATGGACGGCGGTGCCGGGTGGAGCTTGCTATCGATATGAGTATTCAGGAAGAGCAGAAAAAGACGATCCAGAAATATACCAGCAATGAGAGTATGGTAAATGAAGGGCTGCGGCTGGCATTGGCGGAGCCCAGACCGGAACGGTCGCTGGAAGTTCTACTTGCATATCTCGGTGAACATTTAAAAAGTGAGCGGGTTTATATTTTTGAAGAAAACGAGGATGGAACCTTAGACAATACCTTTGAGTGGTGCGGAAGCGACGTCGTTCCACAGAAGGATGTACTGCAGAAGGTCCCCTTTGAGGTGGTTTCCATGTGGTACCATACATTTAAAAAGAATAAAAATGTGATCATACAGGATGTGGAGGCGATCCGGGAAGAGGATCCATTGGCATATGAATATCTGAAGCCCCAGAAAATCCAGGCACTGGTGGTCAGTCCTCTTGTGGATAATGGAAAGATCATCGGTTTTTACGGGGTGGATAATCCGCCGGGAGAACTGCTGGATCATATTTCCATGCTCTTCTGGATCGTCGGGCATTTTATCGTGGCGATGCTAAAGCGCCGCATGCTGGTGAACCGCCTGGAAAAGCTGAGTATGTATGACCAGCTTACCGGACTTGGGAACAGACATGCAATGAAAGAATATCAGAGCAGTCTGTCAGATAAGGAAAGCCTCGGGGTGCTTTATTGTGATGTCATGGGGTTAAAATATGTCAATGACAACCTGGGCCATCAGGAGGGAGACCAGCTTTTGTTGAGAGTCTGTGAGTGTCTGAACAGGCAATTTGGTGATTATGCCTTGTTCCGTATCGGAGGCGACGAGTTCCTTGGACTGTGCCCGGGGATCTGCAGGAAAGAACTGGAGCACAGGATCACCTTATTGGATCAGGATATGGAAGAAAATGATGCGAGAATGGCGTTGGGATATGTCTGGGAGCCGGAATATAGCGGAGGTTTTGAGCATCTTCTGATAGAGTCTGACCGTCGGATGTATGAGGATAAGAGAAGACGTAAAAATGTAAAAAAGAAGGAGAAATGTGATAAATGAAACAGTCATCAGAATTAAATGCCCTACTCAGACAGATCGATCATAAAGGCTATCCGGCATATAAACAGCTTCGGGGAGAATATCAGTTTCCAGGATATGTGCTGGGTATAGATCATGTACAGGGAGATCCCTTTGCTGCCCCTTCCAGGGTCAGCGTCCATGTGAAGGGCGCACAGGCAGCATTTCCTAATGAATTGTATCGTCTGGCATGCCAGAAGACAGCGCTGGAGGATGCTCTGTTACGGGAAATGGGCAGACAGCTGCGGGGTGTATCTTTTCAGGCAAGGGGGTCCGGAAAGTCGGGGCTGATGTCAGTGAGCACTCCAGGACAGGAGGTACTATCCCGGAGCGGATGTCAGCTGAATGACAGAACGGGGGATATCGTTCTGCGTATGGAGATCGGATTTCCGGCAAATGGACGAAGTATCAATGCCAGGGAGCTGGAAAAGATTCTGTTTGATTTTTTGCCAAAATGTGTCAGCCATAGTTTGTACTACAAAGCGTTGGATGCCGGCAAACTAAAAAGGACAGCAGAGCTGGCAGAGGATCAGCTGGCCATCCGCCAGATGCTGTCTGACCGCGGTCTTGTGGCATTTGTGGCAAATGGTTCTGTGCTGCCGAGAGAATCCGGAGTCAGCAGCCGCCCGATGAAGCAGGCGGTACCTTTTCAGTCGCCAGCTTCCATGGAAGTAGAGTTTATCCTTCCCAATAAAGGCGCTCTTCGGGGTATGGGGATCCCCCGGGGGATCACGTTGATCGTAGGAGGTGGATACCATGGAAAATCTACCCTGCTCAAAGCATTGGAACTCGGTGTTTACAATCATATTGCCGGGGATGGGAGAGAATATGTCATCACCGATGGGACTGCGGTGAAACTTCGCGCAGAGGATGGCAGAAGTGTTAAAAATGTAGATATCTCTTATTTTATCAACAATCTTCCCAACGGTAAGGATACGGTGAAATTCTGTACGGAAGACGCCAGTGGAAGTACCTCCCAGGCGGCAAATGTAATCGAGGCGATGGAGGCGGGAAGCCAGGTATTCCTTATTGATGAGGACACCAGCGCCACGAATTTTATGATCCGGGATGAATTGATGCAGAGGGTGGTGCACCGCGAACTGGAGCCCATCACGCCTTATATTGAAAGAGTCCGGGAGCTGTATGAGGATCACGGCATATCTACGGTTCTGGTGGCGGGAAGTTCTGGCAGTTATTTTCACAAGGCGGACTGTATTCTGCAGATGAACCGGTATGTACCTGCAGATATCACAGATTTTGCAAAGGAAGAGGCAAAGGCGTTTCCAGTGCTGGAGGAATTGCCGGCGGAGGTTCAGCCCTCTTTTAAACGGATATTCAGCCAAAACCGTAAACTGGCAGGCAGTGACCGGATCAAAATGAAGACGATGGGGATGGATGGTATCAGCATTGATAGAGAGACCATCGATCTCCGGTATTTAGAACAGCTGGCGGATCCAGAGCAGCTGTCGATGCTTGCTCAGATCGTTAAATACGCAGAATTGAATGTGCTGGATGGTAAAAAGACACTGGCACAGGTGGTAGATATTTTGGAGACGCTGCTGACCCAAAAAGGATTTGGCGGTATCTGCGGTGAAAGAAATGTAACTTCCGGCCTGGCGATGCCGAGAAGGCAGGAGATCTTTGCCTGCCTGAACCGCTACCGGAGATTATAGGAAAGTAATAGGAGTCTGGGAGAGGAGGAAAATACTTTGGAGCGAAGCAGGATGAAAGATATGACGGTGGGGTCACCGATCCGGCTGATCCTTGGCTTTGCCATACCGCTGTTTTTTGGTATGCTGTTTCAGCAGTTTTACAGTTTGATGGATATGATCATTGTGGGGAAATTTCTTGGTGCTAATTCTTTGGCAGCAGTGGGCGCTACCGGCTCCATTAATTTTATGATCATAGGGTTCTGTATGGGGGTGTGCAATGGTTTTGCCATCCCTGTAGCCCAGCGTTTTGGGGCAAAGGATGAAAAAATGCTGCGGTGTTTTGTGGCAAATAGTGTCTGGCTCTCAATTCTTTTTGCTTCTGTTATGACACTGTCTGTTTGTTTGCTCTGCCGGAATATCCTGGTCTGGATGGATACGCCTTCTGATATTTTCAACGAAGCTTACCAGTATATTTTAATTATCTTTATTGGAATCCCTGCCACCTATCTCTACAATCTTTTGTCGGGGATCATCCGTTCCCTGGGGGATTCCAAAAGCCCTCTGATCTTTCTGGTCATTTCCTCTGTGCTGAATATCGGACTGGATCTGCTGGCGATCGTGGTTTTTCATATGGGAGTGGCAGGGGCAGCAGGGGCGACGGTGTTGTCTCAGGCGATTTCGGGAGTGCTGTGCCTGTTTTATATCAAGAAAAAATTCCCCATTCTGCGGATCCAGAGAAAAGAGTGGAAAATTCGGGGGAACTGTATTGGGCGTCTCTGCAGTATGGGGATTCCCATGGGATTGCAGTATTCCATCACTGCCATAGGAAGTGTCATTTTGCAGACTGCTGTCAACGGACTTGGCTCTACAGCTGTAGCCTCCATGACCGCCGGCGGTAAGATCGCCATGTTTTTCTATTGTCCCTATGATGCTTTTGGTGCTACCATGGCGACCTATGCGGGGCAGAACGTGGGTGCCTGTCGGCTGGACCGTGTCACGAAGGGAATGGTGCAGTGCAGTTACCTGGCTGCAGCCTATTGTGTACTGGCAGGGGCATTTCTCATCGGTTTTGGAGATAAACTGGCGCTTTTGTTTGTGGATTCTACAGAAATAGAAATTATTCAGAATGTGTCAGAGCTTCTGCTTTGGAACAGTATCTTCCTTATTCCGCTGGCGCTGGTCAACATTATCCGCTTTTCCATCCAGGGACTTGGTTTTGGAAAACTGGCGATCTTTGCGGGGGTAGCAGAGATGGTGGGACGAAGTGTTGTGGGCTTTGGTTTTGTTCCTGTCTTTGGTTTTACGGCGGCATGCCTCGCCAGTCCGGTGGCATGGATCCTGGCAGACCTGTTTCTCATACCAGCGTACTGTCACTGTATAAGGAAATTAGACAAGATTATTGATAAATAAATGCAGAATTCGTCCAGCTGATTCATTTGAAAAATTTCTGCATATGTGATAAGATGTAAGCGGTAATAAAAGAAATGATGAAATGGAGGAAAAGAATATGGCGAAGATTACGATGACGACACCCCTTGTGGAAATGGACGGGGATGAGATGACACGAATTTTATGGCAGATGATAAAAGATGAGCTCTTGCTGCCATACATAGATTTAAAGACGGAGTATTACGACCTCGGTCTAGAATACCGGAATGAGACCAATGATCAGGTGACAGTGGATTCTGCGGAAGCGACAAAAAAATATGGTGTGGCTGTAAAATGTGCCACCATTACCCCAAATGCGGCAAGAATGACAGAGTATGATTTGAAAGAGATGTGGAAAAGCCCGAATGGTACGATCCGGGCAGCCCTGGACGGAACGGTTTTCCGTACCCCGATCCAGGTAAAGGGCATCGATCCCTGCGTGAAAAACTGGAAAGCACCCATCACTCTCGCCAGACATGCTTATGGTGATGTATACAAAAATACTGAGATCAAAGTGCCAGGAAAAGGAAAGGCAGAACTCGTATTTACAGCGGAGGATGGTACAGAGATCCGCGAGACCATTCATGAATTTGATGGTCCTGGTATCCTTCAGGGGATTCACAATACAGACAAGTCCATTGCCAGCTTTGCCAGGGCATGTTTTGGTTATGCGCTGGATACCAGACAAGATCTTTGGTTTGCCACTAAGGATACGATTTCTAAAAAGTATGACCATAATTTTAAGGATATTTTCCAGGAGATTTATGACAAGGAGTACAAGGATAGATTTGAGGCGGCAGGCATCGAGTATTTCTACACTCTCATCGACGATGCGGTGGCGCGTGTCATGAAGGCAGAGGGCGGCTTTATCTGGGCGTGCAAAAATTACGACGGAGATGTGATGAGTGATATGGTATCCTCTGCCTGCGGTTCCCTTGCTATGATGACTTCCGTGCTGGTATCCCCAAGCGGCGTGTACGAGTATGAGGCAGCTCATGGCACGGTGCAGAGACATTATTATAAACATCTGAAGGGGGAGGAGACTTCCACTAACTCGGTGGCTACCATCTTTGCCTGGACGGGAGCACTGCGCAAGCGCGGTGAACTCGATGGCATCAAAGAGCTTCAGGAGTTTGCAGACAAGCTGGAAAAGGCTACCTTGAAAACCATTGAAGATGGTAAGATGACAAAGGATCTTGCACAGATCACAAGTCTGGAAAATGTGACAGTATTAAACAGCCAGAATTTTATCAAAGCGATCCGGGAGACCATGGAAGCGCTGTAAGGTTTTGGGGTGGGGCAAAATATCCTTTGACCCCGACATTATTATATCAGGTGTGGGTGATCCACACCTGATTGCATCTAATTAGAAATGCTGTACTGGAGGATGGATTGGATGGTGAATATGGATAAAAAGATATCGGTGATCGTCCCTGTGTATAATGCCGAAACATATCTGCCCCAGTGTATCGAGAGTATATTACGGCAAGACTATGAAGCCCTGGAACTGCTGCTGATAGACGACGGTTCCAGTGATAAGAGCGTACAAATCTGTGAAGAGTATGGGCGTCAGTCTGGGCAAATAAGAGTTTTGACGCAGAAAAACAGCGGTGTTTCTGCTGCCAGGAATATGGGAATCCAGCATGCCGAAGGGGATTATATCGTATTTGTGGATGCGGATGATTATCTGCCGGAATCCTGTGTGTTCGCCCATATGGCGGCAGAAATGGGCGATGCGGATATCCTGGTGGGGGATTATATGCGGCTTTGGAATGATAAACTGCTTCCTGCCGGAAGCTGCAGCAGTTTTAGCGGATTTCTACCGGAAGAGGGGGCGTTTCGCTTCCGGGGGTTTTTCTCTGTGGGGACGCTGTCTTATGTGTGGTGCAAGATGTACCGACGATCTTTTTTACAGGAAAACCAGCTGTGTTTTGGAGATTATGCCTATGCAGAGGATAAACTGTTCAATTTTCACTGTTATATCCAGGGGGCAAAGTATGCATTTCTTCCGGAACCAGTTTACGTTTACCGGAAAAACGATGCCTCCGCTTCCTATCGATTCCGGCCGGATTCGGTCAGGAGCTGGATGGCGATCGCAGAGGAACTGGAACGTTCGGTGGGTAAGGAAGCGGGGGATAAAGGTTTCGAGGATCTGACGGCCTGCACGATATTTTTTGCGGCTTTTTTTGACGGAAAGATGAATTATGAGTATGGCGGAAGGACTCTTTCGGCGGTGAAAAAGGTGTTGAAGGAATATGCCTCATATCCTCTGGCTAAAAAGTATTTTTCGTTACTTGCCAGAGGGAAGCTGTTAAAGAATATATCGCCTTTCTTGTGGAAAGGAATGGTCTGGGGATTTGCCTGGGGGATGTGGCTACACTGCTACGGAATTCTTTCTCTGGGGATCAAGCTGCTGATCGACTGGCGAATTGATGAGAGGCTGTCTGATACTGGGTTGCGGGAAGGATGAATAGACTGTGGGAGCTTCTTTATCAGAGACCAAACTTGCCCAGTGGGACAGGGAACACAGAGCGTTATTATATGAAACTGCACCAGATGAATTTGAAGTACTGCATCATGCGGCAATGGTGTGTTGAGCCCAGGAACTACAAGCAGGATTTAGAGGTAGGGTTATGAATAATAAACAGATTTTAGAAATTGCAATGAAACAATCTGCCATTGACAGTAGCTGCCACTGGCAGGATTTTAAAGAGATGGAAAACAAAGTGGTCATTTCCCAAAAGAAAGAAAATGCCAGAAAATATCTGGAGCTGCCTTTCATCTGTGACCTGACCTCGTATGGAAATAATATTGTTGCTTCCGTTTGCGAAGAACTGGAGGAGATTGTAACAGAGTACATAAACAAATATGCGTTTGAACATTGTTTTGAAACGCCGGACCTGCATGATTTGATGAATCGTATCCGCCCTAAGGGGTATGATGTATGTTTCATGGCAGAGTATTCACTTCCAGATGTGGATGTTTTACTTGAAGGCGGACTGGCTCAGAGACTGCAGAAGAGCTGTCCTTACGAGATGCGGCTGTTGGAATCAGAAGATTTTCATGAACTATATACTGACCAGTGGGGCAATGCTCTTTGTGAGAAACGAAAAGAGCTGGATGTGATCGCTGCGGGCGCTTATGATAAGAATAAGCTGATCGGACTGGCGGGGGCTTCCGCAGATTGTGAGTCCATGTGGCAGATCGGGATTGACGTCCTTCCAGAATACCGCAGAAGGGGAGTTGCAGCGGCGCTGACCAGTAAGTTAGCAGTTGAAATCCTGGACCGCGGTATTGTACCTTTTTATTGCTGTGCCTGGTCCAATATTGCTTCGATCCGAAATGCGGTTGCCAGTGGTTTTCGCCCTGCCTGGGTGCAGATCACGGTGAAGAAACTGGAAGAGATTGAGGAATTTTTGAAGTGATCCAATTTTTTCTATATTCCTGCTTCTCCATTGCACTGTTAAGATCTAAAACATATTGCAATTCATTCGTTGCTTTTTCACGGTCAGTTTTAGAACATATGAAACAATGGGGTGCTGCGTTTGCTATGCCCTATATTTTTGTGGTAAATGGAGAATGAAAGTGTTATAATCAAGGAATCAAGTTGAACATTGGAGGATCGTCAAAGATGGTAGATTATAGTATTCAAAATAAAAGGGCTTGGGAATATAATGCGTATGAGTTTTGGGTGAAACAATCAGGCACACCAGTTGACAGAGCAAAAAAGGACTTAGAAAATCCTATAGGAATGTTAAAAAGATATTCTGATTATTTTGATACTTACAGTGGTGTTAAAATAGCAAACATATGTGGCTCTTGCGGAAAGAAGGCGGTTCCTTTAGCTGTTTTAGGAGCAGAAGTTACGGTTTTTGATATTTCAGAAGATAATAAGAAATATGCGCTGGAAGTGGCTGCAGCTGCAAAAGTTGATTTGAATTTTGAAGTATGTGATATTTTAGAAATTGATATGGAGAAATACGGAAATTATTTTGATGTGGTGTTTATGGAGGGGGGAGTATTACATTATTTTCATGACATTGATGAGTTTATGGGCATTATGTATTCGTTATTGAAAGACAATGGAAAAATGATATGTAGTGATTTTCATCCATTTACAAAAATATCAGATCTATTGAATTTGGAACAGCCAACTATGAGCTACTTTTCAACGGAAATTTTTGAAGGAGAAATGGCGCATGCCCGTTTTTTCGAGGAAAAGGTCCGAGAGCAGATGCCTAAGTGCAGTTATAGAAAGTATACAGTTAGTGAGATTATCAATTCAGTCATTAATAGTGGTTTTACGTTAAGAAAGTTTGATGAACATCCTGCATGGACAAATGAGAAGATACCGGGCGAGTTCACGATTGTAGCGGGTAAGCAATAACTTTTAGGATGTACGTGGAGTAGAATGATGACATGAATAAAAAAACAGAAGAATCAAGAATTACTTACAATAAAATAGCATTTGAATATGATACATCGAGAGAAGGACGATATACCAGATTTCATATTAATGAACTGGCTAATACAATAAATTTGAGGGAAGATAATGTCGTTCTCGATGTTGCATGTGGAAACGGAACTCTGTTGGGGGAATTATCAAAAAAAGCAAACATTCAAGCAAATGGAATAGATATATCAGAAAATATGATTCATGCCGCAAAAATGCGTTATCCTAATATGAATTTTGAGGTAAAGCCATGTTATCCACTTGAATGGAGTAATGAAAGTATTGATATTATAAC
>CAMXSH010000075.1 GCA_947246475.1 uncultured Roseburia sp. | reverse complement strand
TTTCGTATCTCTTCACATGCCTCAAAACCGTCCATTCCAGGCATCTGGACATCAAGGAGTATAAGTTCCACAGAGATTTCCTTTAAGATCTCCAATGCCTCTTCCCCCGATGCCGCCTTGTATACTATGTACCCTGGCTCATCCTGCAGGATATGCGCTACCAGATCCAGTGTTGCCAGTTCATCATCTACAACCAGGATATGTTTCGTCGTTTCGCATTTCTGCTTCATCTGATATCCGGTATCTTCATCAATCATGCACAGCATAATATCTGCGATCTGCGGATCAAACTGCGTGCCCTTTCCCTTTTCAATTTCTTCCCGAACCTTTTCCTGAGGCATGATCTCCCGATAACTCCTGTTGGATGTCATGGCATCATAGGCATCCGCAACTCCTATGATCCGAGCCAGCTCTGGAATTCCTTCCCCGGCAAGCCCGTTGGGATAACCATTTCCACCATATCTTTCATGATGCCACTTTGAACCCTGGGCGATAGGAACCATCTCATCTATATATTTCAGAATATAATATCCTGATAAAGGATGCAGCTTGATATGGGCAAATTCTTCTTCACTCAACCGTGATGGTTTATTGATAATGGCATCTGGAACATGTATTTTACCGACGTCATGCAGTAGTGCCGCATAATAGATCTCCCTTTGTTCGGCTTCCGTCTTTCCCATTCGTTTTGACAGTTCCAGTGCATATTTTGCAACCCGCTGGGAATGTCCGTTGGTATAAGGATCTCTTGCATCGATGGTCCTCGCGATGGTGGTAATCATTATTTCGTTCATTTTCTCCAGTTCCCGCTGGCTCTCCTCTACCTTTTTCATATGCAGCCGGATTTTCCGGAATGCAGCGGTACAGAAAAATGCAATAAGTATAAATACAACAACGCACAGTATAATATTATGTATCAATATATCGCGGATATCATGATAAAGCTTGGAATTACTGATGATCATGGTAACATACCAGTCGTTCATAACTTTATCTACAAAAACGCTGCAGTCCTCACCATGTATGTCTGTATGGAAACTTTTTCCTTGTTCCTTATATACCTTGTCAAGAAGCTTTTTCATCTCAGCATCCTGTTCGTAATTCTTCCCTTTTTCCGTTTCATCGGAATGGGCGACTACAAGCCCTTCCCTGTCAATGATAAAACCATAACCCATCCCATCCATATTGATATCCTGGGTGATCATCTGTACCTGATTTAAAGCGATATCAAAGGAGATAACACTGTCATTATCATAAAGCAGCTGACTAACGGAAATCATTACAGTATTTGTCTGGGCATCCAAGTAAGGGGAAACAATGGTTGGTCTTCCCTGTGCCCGCTTCGCTGCTGTGTACCATTCCCGTTCACGAGGGACATAGTCCTCATCCGGCACCCATCCGATACCGTCAAGATAATCTCCATTAAAAAGACCATAAATCCCTGTAAAATTGGCGTCTATATCATCCATATAACGCTCTGATTCCTCCACAAGAAAAGCTTCTATCTCCTCAGAGGAAGCTCCGTTCTGCATCATATATTCTACCGTGATGGCAGTTACCTGCAGCACATCCAGCCCTTTGGTCAGATATCCTTCCAGATATTCTTTTTCCTGAGCCAGGCTGCTCGCCCCCATTTCATCCATATTGGAGACCGCGTTTGAATAAAATGAAGAAAAATTATATATGACCATAACGGTCAGAGCAGTCAGGGTGAAAAGTAAGGTTGTTATATATGATATATTTTCTTTTCTAAACATTCTTTATTTCTCCTTTCAGAGTTGGTTCTTAATCTCTGGTACAACAAAAATTAAGTTTTAGATACATTCGCGGGCGGCGCCATGGCTTGTGCCTTCCGCGAAAAAAGAGCTGTCACTGATTTGTGATCAGCCCTTTTCAAGCAGACACAGCGAAATACCATACTCCAACATAGACCATATAAATTTTTCGCCCTTGAAATCCATTCCCCTATCTTTGCGACAACTCTTTCACAGCAGCCTTAAATTCTACTATTCTATCCTGATCCGACTTGGAAGACCCATACTTCTATAACGCCTCACTTTTTCTTTATGATAAACCTGTTGTTCTGGAGTGTGCCGAGAAATGTCACCACACGGTCCAGCATCCGGTCCTCTTCACCAGGAAACTGTTTCTCCATCTCCATAACGATATCATATACGGTATTTCTGCCGTCCATCAGATTCCAGAGTGCCGTCCCGTATGCATCGAGAGAAATATGGCTTACCTTTGGTTTGTGCCAGAATTTCTGGGCAATCCGGTGATGCGGTCCCTTATTTTCCACATCGATAACGACACTCCCGTTCTCCTCCTGGCGCCAGGGGCGCTGGGGAGAGGGAACAAATACCGTATCCAGATAATTAGGAGCTAACCTTTTTTTCTTTTTCATATTATTTATGCCTCATGCTTTTTCTTTCTGTGAAGAGAGAAATAGAATATCGTCGCCAGCAGAAGAAGGAAGAATACTACCCCTCCTGCATTTCCAAGCGGTGTCTCTAATTTGATCAAATCCGCCAGTGTACTGCCGCCTTTCAATGGTATCACAGCAAATACGGCAAGCAGGATACCGATCAAACCTTCTCCAGCGATCAGACCGGAGCTGTACAGTATGCCTTTGTCGATGACATCCTTATTTTCCTCTTTGCTTTTCCCTGCTTTATTCCACTCAAAGAACCAGCGGATCATGCCTCCGATAAAGATCGGCACAGAAAGGTAGATCGGCAGATACAGTCCAATGGCGATCGGCAGCACAGGAAGACCAAGCACTTCAATGACTACCGCGATAAAGATACCACAAAATACAAGCCCCCAGGGAAGAGTTCCACCCATAACACCTTCCACCACCAGTTTCATCAGAGTAGCCTGGGGAGCTGGAAGCTGCTGCTCACCAAATCCCCATGCCGCGTTCAGCAGATACATCACGCCGCCGATAGCAAGGGCAGACACCAGCGCGCCCACCAGTTCACCGATCTGCTGGCGTATCGGCGTAGCGCCAACGATATATCCGGTTTTCAGATCCTGGGAAGTATCTCCTGCCATCGCCGCCACAATACAGATCACCGTACCAATACAGATTGCGGATGCCATGCCTTCATATCCTGTCATCCCGGTGGCTTTCAGCATCGCCGTAGCGATTAGAAGAGTGGCGATCGCCATTCCCGATACCGGGTTATTGGATGAGCCTACAAGTCCCACCATGCGGCTGGACACCGTGGCAAAGAAAAACCCAAATACAACGATGATCAGTGCGCCGATCAGGCTCACCGGAACAGATGGCAGCAGCCAGATCACAAGGGCGATCACGAGGGCGCCGCCCATGACAACAGGCAACGGCAGATCCTTACTCGTCCTTAGTTCAGTCGTATCCTTGTGTCCGAAGCCCTTCACTGCTTTGGAAAATGTTTTAACGATCGTAGGCATCGATTTGACCAGACTAATGATTCCTCCAGCCGCCACCGCTCCAGCGCCGATATATCGGATATAAGAACTCCAGATACCGGAAGCGCCCAGTGTAGAAATCGGCTTTTCACCCGGCGCCATAATCATGTCCCCGCCAAAGAGACTAATCAGTGGGATTATGACAAACCAGCCCAGCACACCACCGGCAAACATATAAGAAGAAATCTTTTTACCGCATATAAATCCAACGCCTGCCAGCGCAGGAAGCACGTCCGCACCAAAACCAGCACGAAGTGGCTTGACCTCCCATGCCACCTCAGAAGGAAATAGACATAATCCGTCAGCAATAAATTTATACAAAGCAGATATCCCCAGCCCGGAAAATACTACTTTTGATTTATCACCGCCACTTTCTCCAGCAAGCAGAACTTCTGCACATGCCGTACCTTCCGGAAATGGCAGCACACCATGTTCTTCAACGATCAATGCCGTTCGCAGCGGCACCATAAACAAAACACCAAGCAGTCCGCCGCACACAGCGATCACAGATATTTCCACAAAAGAGGGCGCAGATACCGCTTCACTCTCTGCCGCCCACATAAACAGTGCCGGAAGGGTAAAGATCGCGCCTGCCGCCAAAGATTCTCCAGCGGAACCGATGGTCTGTACCATATTATTTTCCAGTATATTATCCCGTCTCAAAACAAAACGGATCAATCCCATGGAGATCACTGCCGCCGGAATTGAGGCTGACACAGTCATTCCCACACGCAAACCAAGATAAGCATTGGCTGCCCCAAACACAACTGCCAGAATAATCCCGAGGATCACGGATACCAGTGTCATTTCCGGCACAACCTTGTCCGCAGGGATAAATGGCTTAAACTCCTTTTTTTCATCCATAATCTCTATACCTCTCTTTTAGTAATATTTCACACCCTATTGTTTAGTATATCATAAAGCTGGCGATTGAGAAAGGAAAAATGATTTTTGTCATACTCGGTTTGATTTTTGTTAAAATTCGTGATAAAATGGAAAATAATACAAAAAAGTCTGAAGGAGGAAGTTTATGGAACTGGAAATTCTAAAAAATGAAGAGAAGAGAATGAATCTGGTTATGTTTCTCTTCCTTGCAATTATCCCATGTGTTGCAGTTGCATATGTACTTTTATTCAACAACGGGGCTCTCAGAGACTGCATCGTCCTTTTAATGGTTTCATGCAGTGTCCTGGTACGCATATTTGAGAAGCTACTTGGTAAGTTTGCTAAATATTTGTACATCTCTATACTGCCGCTTCTGGGTATCGTAACGATTGTATTTGGAAGTCCTGCTGCTTTCGGAGCGATGGCAGAAGCATATTTCCTTGTACTGTTCCTTACCGTGCCCTATTATGACACAAGTCTTGTCTGGGTATGTACTGGCGTTACCATCGTGCCAAATGTTATCGCTATGTTTATCTTTCCGGAGGCATATCTGGCGATGTACACCCAGTCCATCTGGATCTTTGTATGGATGGTCTATGTCCTCGCCGCTGTCGTCGCCATCTTTATCATTAAGCGGGCACACTCTCTGTTCCTTTCCGTAGAGGAAAAAGAACATGTGATGGAACACCTTCTTTCAAATGTCCGCAGCGCTTTTGACGGACTGGAGGAATCTTCCGCAAAGATTTACGATTCCTTACATAATTTTGAAGCAAGTACGACACAGATCGCCGCTTCCACCAGCCAGATTGCTGACAGCGCCGACGTCCAGATCCAACAGGTAAAAGGAAGTCTTGATATTTTCAGCGATCTGGACAACAAGATCCAGAATTCCGAAACACGTGTCAACCAGACGATGGATACAATCCTTCACCTGAAAGAGAAAAACGATGAAGGGATTCGGGCGATTGAAATACTTTCGGAGAAATTTAGCGAAAATATTTCCTCAACGCAGGTGGCATCAGAAGGTGTGAACTCTCTGGTGCAGAAATCGAATTCCATCGGTGAGATCATAGAAAGCATTAGTCAGATCGCACAGCAGACAAACCTTCTTGCACTGAATGCAGCCATAGAGGCAGCGAGAGCCGGTGAGGCAGGGAAGGGATTTGCCGTAGTAGCCGATGAAATCAACATGCTGTCAGGGGAATCCGCCACCGCAACCCAGAAGATCGACGCAATCCTGAAAGATGTCATCACTACAGTGAATGAAGTAAACAAAGTGATTGATAACAATAATGTCATCGTGAAGGAATCCAACGATAAACTGAACGATACCGTTAAGATTTTTGAGAGTATGCTTCATTCTTCCGAAGAAGTCCTCAATGTTACGGATCTGCTGAAGAACGAACTGGCAAATATCATTGATATCAAAGAACGTTTGTCAGAGGCAATGGAACGGGTGGAAGATATATCACAGAGTTCTGTACAGACTACAGGCGAGATCAGTGCCTCTACAGAAGAACAGGCATCTGGCGTGGAAAATATTCTGAAAACCATGAAAAACGTGCAAGACGGTATGGAACAGCTCTCTGCTGTATTAAATACCAGTCCAGAAGAATAATAAACCGGATACCTCCTATGTTGTTTTCTGTGTAGTCTACAAACATCACTATGATACAACATAGGAGGTTTTTCTTGCAGCTAAAGCTATCAGGGTTCATAAGCCCTTGACTGAAATGCCCTATATCACATTCCCTTCGTTTCAGGATTCTTATTTCAAGCCTGGGCTTTATTCCCGCTCTACATTCCGTTTAAACCCGATGTAAGTAACAACAAAATATGCTGCATAAATCCCAAAAAACAATGCTGCCCCCATCAGAAAGTAAGCTGCCGATGACGTATGGACACCGGTATAAAAGTTAAAGCGGTTACCTGCATAAACCGTAACCAGCTCACTGATAATCAAGGCCATAACTGCCGGACACATATAATATCCCAGGAGCTGTTTTAAAATAATCCGTTCAATCTTTTTTCTTCCATATCCAATCTGTGAAAGTACACGGTAACGGAACCTGTATTTTACCGAATCGCTAAGCTGTTGTACAGAAAGCACCGTCAGGGCTACACAAAGAAACACCAGCCCTACATAAAACAGGGGAAAAATTATTGAGGACAGCATATATTTGACCTCCGGAATCAAGTTATCCCTTACCAGATTTTTCGCCACATAAACGACTATGGTATCTGAACCGGAACAGGAATTTCCACGTCCTTCTTCGTCCCAATCAACTAATGCATCCTCCGTCATGATATGGCCCTGGGAATTAGCTTTTTCCGTATCTTCTTCTATGCCATCCAGCAGGCTCTGCAAATCCTTCGGCGCTTTTCCTTTAATATCCGCCACCATTTCTGCATAGTATGGTTTCATTCCTTCCAGCACAGCGTCCGGCACCACAAGGACATAATCCCCACCATTGTGCCCGTCCTGTGAAAAACTCTCTGTATGGTATCCGGCAAAAGAAAGTCTTCCATCCGGACCCTTTACCTCAATCTGGTCAGAAAAATCCCCGGTCTGATCCCATACCCGCTCTTTCAAGTGAATCGCATACTCATCTTCTTTCAGGATAACCTCTGGCAGGTTCAGCATTTTACGGAGATAATTATAAACAGAAACCCCCATGTAAGTGTCGTAATTACAGTAAACCATCTCGTCATTCCGATTCAATTTTTCCCAGTCCGGTGTTCCGTCTGCATTCCGGTAATTTGTACCAAATTCTTCTAGATGGCTATACAAGTATGCATTTACCTGATTTGTGCCATTTTCATAAATCTGATAGGTATAAACCTCATTCACCTGCGCTTTTTCTTCCAGCAAGGCAATCTCCTCATGAAAATCCTCATCCGTATTGCTGCTATATACCTGCACATCAAAAGGAAATTTATTGTTAAGCACCTCATTCTGGAAATGATTGAACATAAACGCCACCGCACTTCCCATAAGCGCCAGGGCAAATAACGCAGTCAATGTTCCCATAGAAAAACTCATCATCTTTACTTTGGAAGAGAACTGGCGCAGCAGGAACAGATTATCCCCACGGTAGACCGCATTTCCTTTTTTTCTTACATAACAGGAAATCCATGCGGCGATTCCTGTATAAAACATATAGATGCTCAAAACCAGCCCAATCAGAAATGCTATTAGGATTCCCGTATCCCAGCTCTTATAGCAAAATAAGAAAACGCCAAATAAAGCAAAGATCAAAATGGATAATGGAAGAAGCATTCGTTTTCTTTTCTCGTGCTTTTCACTGATTTCCTCATTCTGTCTCTGGCTTTCCATCAAGTCATGGATATTCATTTTCTTAAATCTTCTCTTGCATCGAAGAAGCGCCAGCAGATAGCATCCACCATAGCAGGCTGCCGTAACCAGAATACAATTTAGATTAAACTCTAAATGAATATGGTAATCCATCTGAACCATACTGTAAAAAACAGACAGCAAAATCTGCTGCAGCAAGAACCCAAGGCCCATTCCTGCAATAAACGCACCCATGCCAAGCATTATGTTCTCACGGATATACAGTCTTGAGATTTGCCGTTTCTTCATCCCTATAAGCAGATATATTGCAAATTCCTGGCTCCGTTTTTCCAGAATAAACCGAACCATATAGTTAATCAGCCATTCCACGATCAGGACAATGAAAAAAGTAGCAATTCCTATCATAACCTCCATCATAATAGCCATATCGAATAGTTTCTGCACATCTTTAGAAAATAATAGTGTATGGAATGAAAACATCAGCGCTGTAACCACCGCCATTGTCATAAAATACACAAGATAGTCCCTTGCGGACCGTTTCACATTCCGGAAAGCCAGTTTATTCATCATGCGAAAGCGCACCTCCCGTCACAGACAGGACATCTAAAATTTCATTCAGAAAATCCCTGCGTTTTTTCTCTCCCCTGACCAACTCATGGAAGATTTTCCCATCCTTTAAAAAAAGGATGCGTCGGCAGTAACTTGCCGAAAAAGCATCATGCGTTACCATAAAAATAGTCGCTCCCATTTTTCCATTCATATCAGTGAATGTTTCCAGGAGTGTCTGCGCCGACAGGGAATCCAGGGCTCCCGTAGGTTCATCAGCCAGCAGAAGTGTCGGATGGTTTGCCAGTGCTCTTGCACAGGCACACCTTTGTTTCTGTCCTCCGGATACCTGATAAGGATACTGGTCTTTCACCTCCTCAATCCCTAGCAGGCACAGTAGTTCTTTACATCGTTCCCGAACTTCCTTTTTCCCTTTCCTATGAAGCGTCATGGCAATCATAATATTCTCTTCCAGCGTCAGTGTGTCGAGAAGATTGTATTCTTGGAACACGAATCCTAGATTTTCTTTACGGAAGTTAGAAAGCTGATCCTCCGTTAGTTCCGTAATATCTGTATCTCCATAATAAATATGCCCTGCTGTCACGCTGTCTATCGTAGACAATAAATTTAAAAGGGTAGTCTTCCCAGAACCAGAAGAGCCCATTACACCAATGAACTCACCCTTCTCCACCACAAAGCTCACCCTGTCAACTGCCTTTGTTACATGGTTTCCATTTCCATAATATTTCTCCACATCACACACACGTATTGTATCCTGCATTTCCCGTCGCTCCTTTCCCTGATAATATGATGATTTTAAAAGGCATAGTGACCGTTTTCCGGGATATACCCTTCCTCCTGCACTATGCCTACTATAACAGGAAATAAAATGGAGCCAGTCTCTGTTATGTGTTGAAAACATGGGCTTTGACGGCATACAAAAGTGTGTACCGTGTCAGCATTTTTGCACTATGAAATTCTTTTAGTTACTCCTGCTTATTCCAACTAATGCAACAACCGCATTAACCATTCACAACCAACTCACATATTTTATTTTTTATCAAAGTTACCATATCAGATGTATCATTTAATTGTAAAATATCTTCCCTATCAATTACTATTATTTGTATATGTTTTCTGAGATAACCTGTTAATATACTTTGAGCATTTTTAATTTCATCGTTTCTTTTAGTTATTCCATTTACTGCTATTAGGATTCCAAAATCCAGTCCCCTATCCTCAACTTTTGTGGCAAACCAATTCACCTCAATACTCGATACTGGTTTGCTCCAATTTTTGCATTCTATCAAAACAATACTATTTAAGAAGTGAAGTCCTTCTCTTTCCTTATTATTCCATATTGAGACATCGATTTCTTCAGTATCATACTGATTCATTGCATTTCTTTTCACTATCTGAATACCTGGTATAGTCTCAAATAAATAACATGCCATATCCTCAAGAGTTTTTCCTTTTTGTGCAGTTGTTACCGATGTATCGCATGCCACAAATAAATCCGTAATTCTTTTTTTATCATATGGATTCATCTAAAACTCCTTTCCATGTGCAATATAGTTTCTGGAATATACAATGGCATTTGTAAATCCATACTTGCCTACCATGTGCACAAACTTATCTATATCTAAAACGATTACTTTTTTTAATCCGAAACTATTTTTATGCGATACATTTTTCTTATTTCGATCGCAACATAAAACTATTAATATCCCACCATCTTGCATTAGTGTTTCTGCTTTATGGTACACTTCATCTAATCTTAATGACCTTATGGATCCAAATTTAAGTTCAAAGTATAAAGGATTAGCAATCTTCTTTTCCAATTCATCTGCCCACACAACAAAATCATATCCTGCATCATGTCTTGCCCCATGCGAGCGTATTTCACAACGTCCAGGGCAA
>CAMXSH010000074.1 GCA_947246475.1 uncultured Roseburia sp. | reverse complement strand
ACTGGTGATCAGGGTGTTGCAGACCCACGCCTTACCACTTGGCTATGTCGCCATACACTTATTATATTCTAACAAAAACCTTTTGATACGTCAATATCAAAAATGACTCCTACGGGAATCGAACCCGTGTTACCGCCGTGAAAGGGCGATGTCTTAACCGCTTGACCAAGGAGCCAGATCTTTGTCTGAGCAAAGTTTTTTAGATTTCCTTTACTATTACACGCCGTATAAAACCCAGCAACAAATATACTATCATACTTCCCTTCATTTTGCAAGCAGTTTTTTTATTTTTTAAGAAGGGAAGTTTAATCCCAAAATAAAACTGGTGATAATAGCTCCAGTGCCCCGGGTGTATTGACAAAATCGAGAAAACATGTGAAAATAGGATGGTATCCAAAAAATAAGGAGGTATGACATGAAAGAGAAACTACATATTATCAGACACCTTTTTACGTTATCAGCAGCACTGCTTCTTATGCTGGGTCTCATTTCGCACCCGGCACAGGCAGCCGGACAGACAGCAAGCGTATCTGTGAACCGCTCTGCCGGAATCTGCACCTACACGGTACAGGGACTAGATCCTGGAACAAACAATTCCATGGCACTCCAGGTGTCCCGCAAGAATAATGCAGTGGCCGCTTACCAGGAAAACATAACACTTACCGCTGAAAATTGCCCAAATGGCACCTATACAGGTAACTTTTCTTTAAAATCCCTGAACGGAATATTGGATGAATATAATGTCAATATTCTGGTGGGAGATTCCACTATCTCTGCTGGGACCTGTGATTTTTCCGTTCACAGCGGAAATCTTTCCCTGAAAGCAGAGGGCGGCAATGCAGACACAACACGCACGATCACGGTTACTTCCTCTGTACCAGCCGGCGATGTGGTCATCCCTGGAGAGGACAAGCAGGTGTATGTTGCTGCCTGGCCGGATGGCACCGATGAGAATAAGGCAAAAACCATTGCACTTAAAACACCTTTTGTTGATGGAAATATGACATTCAGCGCCAACATTGCCCAGGCAGGCACTGCTTATGGAAAGTGGAATGTAAAACTTGTTCTGGATAATGGAAACTCCGGAACTCCCCTTACCTTGGCGACAAGCTCCTACCATATCGCCCCCACCCAGAAAACATTTCTGGTTCAGAAATCCAAAACTCTGGAGAAGAAAAAATCCTTCGGTATCAATCTGGATGGATTAAAGAATGTATATGGGGTAAAAAAAGTTCGTTTCCAGATCTATAGCAGCAAAGGGAAAAAAATAACCACTGTCACAGGAACCAGTAAAAAGGCTGACGGAAGCAAATATTACGCTGAAGTTTCCCTAAAAAAACTGGATTATCTTCTTGACCTTTATACCATTAAGGCAGTCCTTACCGATAATAATAACAACACTCAGACACTGGACATGACAGCCCTGGCAGATGAACGGATCCAGAGCGGAACCCTTTCTGTTTCCCGGAAGAAAAATGCCACCTGTCTTTATAAGCTTACCAACCCATACATACCTGGCAACATAAAAAAAGTTCGTTTTATTTTGTATCAGGTAAATGGAAAGAAGCTGAAAAAACAAGGTTCTTATGTCGTAACCGGAACTTCAGGCAAGAAAAAAATATCCCTAAAAGTTCCAAATGAAGATAAGGGCAATTACAAACTTCAGGTCTATGGTTACACCAGCTGGGGCAAAAAAGTTTTACTGAACGAAGAAACATACCGTCTCAGGAAAAAAGATCTGGGTAAAAACGGCTGGTTCTATGAAAAATATGCAGGAAAGACCTATAAATTCTATTATGTAAACAATAAAAAACTGACCGATCTGACAGATATCGTAAACCTTAAGAAGAGCAGTTCTTCCAATACAAATCGTCTGTATATTGAATTAAACCGGGCTGCCTGCGCAGTAACGATATACTTATATAATGAAGAGACGAAGAAGTACGATATTCCAATCAAGACCTGCTCCGTATCTGTGGGACGTGACACATGGACAAATGCCGGAACCAGCGGATTAAACGAAGACTCATCCTACACCCCGCTGGGTACTTACTCCATCTGCACCAACGGCCAGTCGGTAAAATATACATTGAAAACAATGGTGGAACCAGATGACAGCATTGTCTATGCAAGATGGGCTTCCCACATCGTGGGAAATGTGTATTTCCACGCCATCGCCGTAGGCGCCCAGTCACACTATGCCCTGCCATCCTCTACCTATAACCGGCTCGGATCTCCCGCCTCTGCAGGCTGTATCCGTATGACCGTGGCAGACGCCAAATGGATCTACGACTATGCTTCTACCGGAACAACTGTAAAAATTGTTAAAGGCAACTCTTCAAAACCAGGACCTCTTGGCAAGTCGCCTGTCATAAAAACCACCAGTGGAATCAATTATGATCCTACCGATCCAGAAGTACCAGATTCCCGCAAAAAAGCAGACTATAAAGCAAAAAGAATCACTGGATATATGACGAAAAAAGGAAAGAAGGTCGGCTACTGATCCCTCTCCCGTCATAAAAATGTTTCCATAACAAACCCCCATGTCACTTCATACATGACATGGGGGTTTGTATATACAGCCTCCGGCTGATTTTGTTATTCTTTATTGTCTCATCTCTTCCTCATTTTTCTTAAGCTTATCCTGAACCTTTTCAAAGACCTCCAGTATCTTTGGATTAAACGTACCACACTCTCCATCATAGATCATCTGCACAGCCTTTTCATGACTAAATGCATCTTTATACACTCTCTTGGCAGTAAGGGCGTCATAGACGTCAGCAACTGATACCACCTGAGCCCAAACAGAAATATCATCTCCGCTCAGACCATCGGGATATCCTCTCCCATCCCAGCGCTCATGATGATGCCTGCAGATATCATAACTATAATTGTACAGTCCTTCATCCATGATATTCGGAATATTCTGAAGAATTTCACATCCCTTTACGGTGTGCCCCTTCATGATCTCAAACTCTTCCTTTGTAAGCCTCCCCGGCTTATTCAGGATCATGTCCGGAATAGATATCTTTCCAACGTCATGAAGAACCGATGACGCCGCGATCTTATCAATCTCCTTCTGAGGAAGGTGATACTCTGGATAGGCATCACTTACTTCCTTCATCAATATTCTCGTCAGCTCGCTGATCCTCTTAACGTGCTCACCAGATTCACAATCACGGAACTCGATGACCGTAGCCAGCGTCTCGATCATGTTCTGGTTGATGTAATTCAGCCTGCGCACCTGCTCTTCCACAACACTTTCAAGTTCATTCCGGTGGGCGTACAGCTCAATCACATTGCCTATCCTGCACTTAAGGAAATGTGTCATAAACGGTTTTCTGATAACATCAATAGCTCCAAGATGGTATCCCTCCAGCAGCATTTCCTGGCTATCTGCCGCCGTTATGAGAAATACTGGAACACTCTGTATCTTTCCATTCTCGTTCATCCTCTTTAGCACTTCAAGTCCATTTATGCCAGGCATAAGCAAGTCTAAAAGAACCGCGGAAATCTGAAACTGCTCACTGTCATTTAGGATCTCAATGGCTCTTTCACCGCCATCCGCCTCAACGATCGTGTAATCATCCTGAAAAATCTCCGCCAGGATCATACGGTTAATCTCAACATCATCAACAATCAATATACTTTTCTTTTTTTTCATCTCTAACCTCCCCAAAGGCATTTGCTTCGATACAATCAGGCATATTTCTTAATACATGCCACGATCTTCTCCTGAACTGGAAGGATCTGCTGCAAAACTTCTTTTGCCTGCTGCGGCTGGTCTGCCCTTAAAAGTGCCACAATTTCGTCATATGCTTTAAAAAGCGGTGTCAAAGACAAATTTCCTGTAGCGCCTTTGATAGCATGTGCCACTTCGATCACTTCCCCATAATCATTACAATCAAAATCCGGATCCACAGATGACTTAGCAAGCATTTCAGGAAATCGAAAAAGCATTTTTTCATAAAATGCAGGATTCCCCGTAAGACGCGCAATCCCTTCGTCTACATCAACACCCAATCCCTTTAATTCATCCAGCATATTCATCTATTTTTATCCTCCTTTAATTTACAACACACCTGCATTATAACATACAATCCTATATGGCACAACAAAACTTTTTTGATGAAATATTAAAGAAATATTAATTTTTTTAAAATAGACCGGCTGATCTATTCATGACAGCCGGTCTATGTTTATGCCTCATATTCTTCTATCATAGGTGCGATCTGGGACAGCATATTATCCACGTCCTCAAACATCGCGCTCTTCGTCGTACCCAGATTGCTGGCATGATTAATATGTTTCATAACTTCCTGGTACTGGTCTTTCGTCTTATCAAAGAAAGTATTGACATTCTGCAGCGCTCTCTTAGAATCATCAATCACGTTGGCGATCTCTGACTGAACGGCTGTGGCGCCCTCCGCAGCCTCCGTGATCTGATCAAACATCTCATAGGTCTGATCCACCTTTTCAAGACTTTGTCCTAATGCCAGCTGGGAGGTGTCGATATCGGAATGCAGCTTATCTGTGTCTTCCTCCACATCAGCGATACTCGCCTCTACCGCCGCCACCATATTTTTCACTTCATCCGCCAGGCTCTTGACTTCTTCGGCGACTACTTCAAATCCCTTTCCATGCTCTCCCGCTTTCGCTGCTTCTATCGAAGCGTTCAATGCAAGAATATTGGTCTGTTCCGCGATAGAAGTAATTTTGTTCGTGCATTTTTTTATCTGCTGTACTGCCGCCTTGAAATCATCAAAAGTGCTTTTCATCTCTTCAAAATGAGCTTCTACCTGCTGGGAACTAGTCTTTAGCTCTTCTACCTCATCCTGTGCCTGATTCACTGACTGGGCAATCTCACTTTTTATAGTCTCAAACTGACCGGATATCTGATTTATATTAGAAAAAGTACCTTCAAAATCCTGTAAGGTCTGCTGAAAATTTTCTGCCTGATCAAGAACTCCAAGGAAGGAATGGTTTACCATGCCCAGCTGATTCAAGGAATCCACTTCCTTTTGCACAAGATCCTTTTGATAATCTTTCAGGCTTCCCATCACGTGCAGAATAGGATGAGCATCCAAATTATGGTCTTTCTTCTTAAATCGCATTTCCTTCTTCCTCCTTTATTCAAATACCACACAGGTCATAGACTGGTTCACGAACTGGTTATTATAATGCTCTCCATATCCCACAAGACCTGCATGATTGCCTAAAGTCCCCATTTCCTTCAGATATTCCTGCATATAATTATTTTCAGTAAACAGCAAATACCGGAACAGGCAGTTTACAGAAAATACGGCAGAAATCTTCGGAAAATCCTGATAAATCTTACGAATGGTATTTTTTACGATCTCCCTGTAGTCCCCTAGTTCAAGAAGAATGAGCACATCCGAATCATTTACCTGCCGAAAGCATGTCAGACCGTTCTTGTATATATCTTTAATGGAAATAATACAGGTCTCATTCCCATTGATCTTCCCAAAAGGATTCTTAAAGGTCTGGGTTAAAATTTCCTCTTCTGTCACATGGAGAATCTGCTGATACACATGTTTGGCAGGTTTGCCGTTCAATTCTCCCAGTATGTACTCTGATTTTTTTGTTTTAGAGGCGATGAAACGGTAATTCCCCATCTGCCGATAAATATTTTCCTTATAAGCTTTTACTCTGCCGTTATTATTTCTAACCAGGGCATAGGCTACTGCATCTTCATAAATCTTACCATTGGCAGAGACTTTTCCGGCATCTCCGGTTCCTCCTACCAGCGAAATATTTTTTCGTTTCAATACACTATGGATCGTTGTCAGAACGCAGGCATCATTTCCGGAACAGAAATCAATACATATGGTATCTTTTTGTGAAGCATTTACTTCTGACACATCCTTCTCTAACCGTTCAATATATTTCACCGGCATCGTAGAAGCCTGCTCCAATACATTAACTGCTACGCTGACACCATCCGAAAATGCAAGAATTCCCACGCCTTTTTCAACTACTCTGGTATCGTAGCTCATACCGATGCATCCAATGCTAGGGATATTTGGAAAAAGTGCTTCTAACTTTTTAACATGTTCCTCAAACTGATCACCGTTGGAAAACAGCATAATTAGCTGAGGATTGCTCACTCCACGGACTGCTTCCTGCAGATCTCCGCTCTGGCTCATACCAAAAAATTGTTTCACGGTAATGCCCTCCTCTATTTAAAAACTATTATTATCATTTTACCATAGATTTCTAAACTCAACAACAAAAAACTGATCTTATCGACGGATTTCCTAACCACCATATGCAAAGAGCCGGACACCAGCCCGGCTCTGAAAACACTTCTATTTGCATCCGCATATAACATTCCAGATTTTCAATTATTTTGTATACTGAAATCTTCCCACCAGTTCTTTCAGCATATTTGCCTGGGTTGACAATTCCTCCGAAGCCGCAGCGCTTTCCTCCGAAGTAGCGGTATTCGACTCTATAACGCCTGCGATCTGGTTAATTCCTTCAGTGATCTGAGCCACTGCCAGAGCCTGATTATCTGAGGCCTCTGCAATCTCAGCCATGGAATTATTTACCAGCTTGACATTGTCCACCACAGAGAGTAACGATTCTGCTGTGGAATTTGCCAATTCCATTCCATCTTCTACTGCTTCGATGGCATTCTGGATAAGATCCTTTGTATTTCTTGCAGCCTCCGAACTCTGATCTGCCAAAACACCTACCTGGGTAGCTACCACAGCAAATCCTCTTCCATTTTCCCCAGCTCGTGCTGCCTCTATGGACGCATTGAGCGCCAGGAGCGCTGTCTGGCTGGCAATCTCTTCTATACTGCTGATGATCTCAGCGATCTTATTAGAAGCTTCCTTGATATTGTTCATCGCTTCCGTGTTTTTCTTCATGTGTTCATTGCTTTCCAGGATCTGCTCTCCCATGCCTGCAACAATTGTTTTAGCTTGGACGGCATTTCTGGCATTCACTGTTATTTTTTCTGATACCTCTGTGATTGTTGCCGTCAGCTCTTCAATAGCACTCGCCTGATCGGTAGCGCCCTCTGCCAAAAGCTGCGCTGCCCCTGACAAGTCAGTAGCTCCATTCTGCACATACTCTGCATTGCTGTCAATCTCCCTCATGGCATTGCTCAAAGAATCCACAATTCCGCGGAAAGATTCACTTATCTGTACAAAATCTCCCTTATAGCTGCTATCGACATTTATCAAGAAATTTCCATCCGACAAATTTGCCAGATGATCATCTATATCTGTAATAACCCCTTTCAAATCCTCCACCGTCTCAGATAAACAATTCATCAGTGTTGCCGTCTCATCGTTTGTCTCCGGAATCGGAGTATCTGCATGGAGATCTCCTTCTGCCAAAAGCTTGAGGCGCTCCACCACTTCTGCAATCGGTCTGACAACTTTTTTCCCAAGCTGCACACCACTTCTGATTCCCAAAAATGTAAAAGCTATGACAAATATGATCGTAACGATCAATGACAGGAAAAACATACCTAAAAACTCATTCCTCACAGCAGCGATTCCAATACTCCATCCGTTCATATCTTTAACCGGGGAATAAGCGACTACTTTTGTCTTTCCTCCATAAGAGTAGGTACCAGTTCCATTTTCTCCTGCTACCATCTTTTTACAGATTTCGCTGTACTTTTTCAGTTTAGAATTCTGCTGTCCCAGGTTGACGCTATCCTCGATGCCGACAATCTCCGAATTTATATCGGCAATCGTAATCCCTTTGGCATCAAGCATAAACGCAGTACCGCCCTCGCCTACTTTGATGGAGCGCATAACATCATTCAAAAACTCTCCATCTGGGACATATACAACAGCGCCGATTGGCGTTGTGCCAGGAATACCGTCCTTCCATAAGGGTGCAGAAACTGCATAAAATATTGACTTTGTGTCCTCATCGTATGTAGGTGTGGAAACAAAAGTTTTCCCTTTCATGGCTTCCTTAAAATAATCCTGAGCCGAAAAATCTTTTCCGGAGATCACATCCGTCCCCTTGTCGTCCAAAAGATAACCACCCTGAAAATTATGATCCTTGATCCTCTGATTCAGAATCTCCTCTTTCTCCTGTACTGACTTCCCAGCATCGGCAAGACGTGCAATACTTCCTGTCTCATAGGCGATGGCCGTATACTGTTTCAATGATGCTGCCACATAGTCCGCTGCTATGTCCGAAGTACTGTTTATCGTATCGTTAACTGCACTGATCGAAGAAATATAACTTAAGACTGAGGCTACCACTCCGAGAAGAACACAACAAAATAGAATCGTCTGTGCAAAACGTTTAGAAATCTTTTTTTCTATACTGACAAACTGACCATCCTTTTCGCTCCTTCCCTGCATTCTGAATTTCCCTTTTTCCCTTTGCATACTTACCCTCTTTTCTGTACCGCCCTTTACGCGCTGAAATACATATCATGTCTTACTTAACCCGGAAGAATTGTGCGGAAACCACCAGATCGTGATGAATATCAACTAGAATATGTGCCGAGCAGCACATTAACACATATCTTGAAATTATTATATCAAATTTATAAACAAATTTCTAGCTTTTTATAAAAAAAATATAAATTTACAATTTATTTTTTTAATTAATTATTTATTTCCCATTTTAACATAAAAAGATCCTGCCGACAGTGAAAACAACTTTTTCCTATCTGCAGGATCTCCATTTTTTCCCTCCCTATTACTTCAGCTTAAACGTAAGGATTTCATTTCCCATTTTTCCCTCCAATAATAATTGTTTATATAGTAGGATCTCAGGGTTAATTTCTTTTTCTTATATTTCTTCAGGTTCAAGTTTTTCATCTTAAACACACCGTTTTTATCCGCTTTTCCCTTAAACATCTTCGTCCTGCTGGTAATCTTCGCCACTTTTTTGGGGGATGTTACTTTCATTATCTTTTTCACATTGTATTTTTGAAGGTCAATGGTCTGCTTTAACCACGCTTTATCTTCTGCTAACTGTTGGGGTAATTTTGTAGTAAGTTCCGCTTTTGTAAGGTTGTTCCCCTGTAAATACGTATCGCGGCCAGATAGTAATGTATGCCTCGTTAGATCCGGCAGTGTGCTTATATTTGCATTCTCCGCAACCAAAGAGCCCAGTCCTGTCATTCCCCCAACCGGACTTAAATCCATTACTGTATCAGGAAGCACAAGGTTTAAGATCTGTAATCTTATTTTTCCCGGGCAAAAAGGTACGTAAATTTGTCAATTTTTCTATCCCCTGAAGGGACGCAATTTCTCCATCATCTTTCCGATACAAATTACTTGATCCATCCGTTTCCTGAGCCGTTACCTGCGTACTCTGTATAAATGCTCATCCATGCCCCTTTTGCATATTCCGTGTTTTTTGTTCTTCTGCTTTCATCATATTTAAGGTAATCTGATGAAAATTCATAAATCGGATTCATCACCTCATCTAACGACAACAGAAACGCACTAATCACCAATAGTGCTACCTGTCGTTTCATTTTCATGTGCTAATCCTCCTGCCTTTTTGAAAAAATAGTGTATTTTTGGATTTTACCATACACCAGTCTCAAAAATTATGCCTTTTTTACTCCTTTCTAACATCAAAAAAGCCACCCTGTATAAAGCAGAATGACTTTGTAAAAGTTGGAATAAAAAAGCCGTAAGAGTTCGCTTTGAACTCAATCGGCTATGTATCCGTTCCTAAGAACGCACTGGTTTATTATATTAAGTATGCAAAATAAAATCTCATATTGATTCCTATGGGTTTTGACGGATACAGCGAAAATTTCTGTGCATCCCTATAAATAAAAATGATATTTTGTCTCTGAAATGGTATTGCTTTCGGTTCACAATCACTGCCTGAAATACTTCGGCTTACAGACAGTTAATTTTTGTTTTTTGGTAAAATATTCGTTTTCCACAAAAAACCAATAAAGAAAAAACCTGCAAACACCAATGTTTACAGGCTTTACAGACAACTACTTTTTAGTTATCTAGCTCCCCGAGTTGGGCTCGAACCAACAACCCCACGGTTAACAGCCGTGTGCTCTACCATTGAGCTATCGAGGATCATTCGGTTTCCCTATCTCTCTTCCTTTTTTCGGAAACCTACAGAAAGAACCCCGGCGGAGTCCTCTCTTCTGGTGCTCTCTTTCCCTGCACCTTCAAAACTACACACTGCTTCCCAACCTTCCTCAAACCTCTTAAGGTCAAG
>CAMXSH010000073.1 GCA_947246475.1 uncultured Roseburia sp. | reverse complement strand
TCATTGATGTAATATTATGCTGTACTATCATAATTCATTCCTCCTTGAATTTAAATCGGCTTCCATGCCGATATATTTTTTGATTTTTCATAATATCTAAAGCAGTAGCTGTCATCTCTGCGGGCCCGGCAAAAAGGGCAGCCTCCTGCTTTAGTTATTATACATATTCTTTGTCAATCTCTCTTTGACACTATATATATCGGACTATTTTATATTCCCTTAACCCCTTATTAAATTTTTTCTTTAAAACAGAAAAAGTTATTACTAAACCGGAATACCCCTTTAAGACAGATCCACAAACCGCTTTTGTACTTCGCATGTCCAGACTTCTTCCTGATCCAGGATCTGCAGAAACTTTTCGGTACTGTTTCCGAGACCAAAATTGTGACACTGGATCACATGTTCCTCTGTCTTGCGGATCGCCTCCGTGATCTCCTCCACACTCTCTTCCACGTGCTGGACATTTTTCAGGGTGTTCTGGTCATATCTCCCCTCCTGCCTTGTGCCGATATCCACGGCAGGAACACCATATATTCCGCTTTCCCGGATTCCAGCACTAGAATTTCCAATGATAAACTGGGCATGCCGGAGCAGGGTAAGAAAATACTCAAACCGCAGCGAAGGATACACAGCAAAATGCTCTTCCTCATCCAGTTTACGGACATTTTCCAGGATTATCTCCGTCCCCAGATCATTATTGGGATAGATGACAATATAATTTTTCCCGGAAATACGCAGTGCCTCGATCACCTGCTTAATATGCTCTCCCAGCTGTGCCACCTCCGTCGTGACCGGATGATACATAAAGATGGCATACTCCTCAAAGCCGATATCATAATATGACTTTGCCTCTTTCAGCGAAGGAAGATGGTTTCCAAGCATTATATCTATATCAGGCGAGCCGATCACAAAAATATGTTTTTCACTTTCTCCAAGCTGAATGATCCTCTTTTTTGCCTCTTCATTACATACAAAATGCAGATGGGCAAATTTCGAGACGGCATGCCGTATAGAATCGTCAATGGTTCCCGATATTTCTCCTCCCTCGATATGTGCGACAAGGATATTATTCAGCGCTCCTGTGATGGCGCCTGCCAGCGCATCAATGCGGTCGCCATGTACAACGATCATATCTGGTCTCACCTGTGCCGTATAGGGGGTAAGATTGGTCAGTACCACTCCAAGATTATAGCTCATATCATCGGTGTGCTGCTGGCCAAAAGCCACGTGCACATTCTCATATTGATCTTTAAGAACCTCACGGTACGTGCTTCCATACTGGGATAGCAGATGCATTCCCGATACATAGATAAATACTTCATAGCGCTCTGAGCGGTCCATGGTCTTCATAAGGGATTTGATCTTTCCATAATCAGCCCTGGTCCCAGTAATAAATAAAATCCGTCTGGGAGAATTCTGTTCTTTTCTCATCGTTCCTTCATCTCCACCAGTTCATGTTGTATAATATCTGCTGCAAGAATATAATCCTCTCCTTCAAGAGCATCAAACAAAGGATTGATAAACGCCTTCCACTCCGGCACCATGCCAATAAATGGCGCTAATTCCATGATCTGGTCCATCCCCTCCTCATTTCGCTCCTGATAAAAACAGTCTGCCAATAAGGTCAGCTTTTCCCTTAATTCTTCTTGATTCATTTTTCCGTCTCCTTATCGCCAATCCTCTTATGAATCTCATCATAGACATAGTCCACTGCCAGTTTGAAACGCTCTTTCCGTTCCGGCACATCTTTCAAATATCTCATGTAGCCGATTACCAGATCCATTGCTGGCATCTTATGGTAATCAATTTCAAAAAACGCCTTCTTGTATCCGATGCGCTTCACCTTCTCTATGTCTGTACGCATTCTTTCCCAATCTGCCATAATTCCCTGGTATTCTTTCTCCGAGATCTTAACCCGTTCATCGGCGATGACTTCTCTAAAAGAGCTCCGGCGTTCCGGCAGCTGGTCGATTACTTCCTTGAGTGCCATCTGAACTGTACCATGAATCTTTGCCCCTCCCTCGGTGGCATTGATTACCTCCTGCTCAGGAGGCATCAGGGTGATCATTTCTTCAAACCACTCCCGGAATTTCTCCCAGTCCATCCGGGTGTATACTGTCCCCCCATAATACCCTTCTGTCAGACTCGCCTTTTCTTCTACAAAACCTTCGTCCCTGCCTTCTGTATGGCTTTTTTTATCCTCAGAATATGCCAGATCCTGTCCCACTAGCACAATCTTTTTTGTCCCCAGCTCCACAAGAGCTGCAAAAACCCCGGCAGCGATTCCGAACTGGGCTGGTATCTGCGCCAGCTCAATCCCCAGTTTTTCATATATGATCCTCACCGCCCTGTGGTCATACCCAAAAATTTTGGCATTAGTAAGGTTTTTAATAATTTCGTGCTTTGTATTACTGGTCACCAAATAGGGTATATCAAAGCTCCCCGGCTCTTCAAAACAGTTCATATTTTTTATGCCATCCGTAGACCCCACCAGATCCGGGACAATTCCCGCCCTCATCAGTGTTGGCAGCGCCGCATCGACGCAGAACAGATATGCCCTTTGATCGATCTGCCTGAGAACTTCCATATTTTTTTTGAGAGAAGGTCCCGCCGCCACCATGATCACTGGTATATCGGGATCCCAGTATTTTGCCAGTCTCGCCAGAGGGATCCCGTCTTTCATATAGGGTATATTGTCTATGATATTTGCCAGCATTGCTTTCATATGTCTCTGGATCGCCCCCTGGGTAAATCCCATGGCATCACACACCATCTGGCACACATCCATAAGCATCTTATATTCCTCCTGGTAATGTGTCAGATATCCTGGGTGGGTAAGCACCGCTGTGGTCTCCACACAATCGTCATTGAGGATATCCGTTATCACATCACGCAATGGGATCCACTGATCCTCTCCGCCGTACAGAATATACAACTTCTCTTGATCCCGAAACTTTGAAAATAAAGGAGATTGGCGAACCGCATGGTAAATATCAGGATCTGGCTCATACACCAGCACATAACCTGGTACTTTCCTCAGCAGCTGCAGTACAATCTGGCAGTCACCTATACCAAATAAAACCACATTTTCTACTCGTTCCTCAACATAATGATCCACCCATCGTTCCGCCGCGTATCGCCCATTGTAACTGCTTCCCAGCCGGAAGGCCTCCGCTCCGCGATGTACCACCGGAACCTGTCCCCCATCCAATGCCTGTACTAACTCACATCTGTTCTTCATGTCTTTCTCCACTCCTGCACTCATCTGATCATGCCGCCGCGGCATAAACAATTAATAAAGAACGTATGGAAGCCCGCATATATCTTCGCAGCTTCCATACTAAATATTACTTCGTTTGATTGAAAAAATAGGACTGATCCGGTTTATGTGCTTCCGCCATATTTTGATAATAACTGGATACCGTCTTATTGCTTATATAAAAATCCCTTATGTTTTTTCTCTGATTTGCAAGATATATTTTAAAATGCCCATTGTTCTGATGCTCCAATGCCTGGATCTGAATCCCCAGTTCTGAGACCTCCCCAATCAGCTTCTGCATCTGCTGGATCTGTTCCTTATACGCCATCCGGTTTGCCATGATATCTCGTTCCACATGCTTGAACAACGTATCAAACCCCTCGTCCATCCGGTTGATCTCATCGATCTGATCTCCCTTTTCTTCTATGATCTTAGTAAATTCATCTGGATCCATCTCTTCATCTTTCAACAAACTCTCCTGCTCTTTTGTCTTTTTCAGTAAAAAAAGGAGAATCTGCTTTTTCCGCTTCAAAGTATCTACCATCATACTTACATAAACGCTGTTCTCATCCTGTCTCTCCATATGCTCACATCCATTCGTTTTTATCGCCTAATTACCTGTTTTGCTCAGACGCATAACTTCCTTCCATGTATCCCTCATCTCCCGGATATACTTCAGGGCATCTTCGATGATTTCGACGTCTTTCTTCATATTTCCCTCCACCAGCCGTCGATAAATATAGTCATAAACGCGCTCAAAATCCTCCCAGACCTTATACTTATGATCCAGTGTCACCCGAAGCTCCGTAATAATCGCCTGCGCTTTTTTCAGATTGATATTTGCCTTTTCAAAATCCTTTTTTTCTATAGCAGCAATCCCTATATTACAGAACTTGATCGCTCCTTCATATAACATCAATGTAAGCTCGGCTGGAGTTGCCGTCATAACTGCATTTTTCTGATAGGCGTTCGCGAAGTTCGTGTCCATACAAATCTCCTTTTCTCATAATTACCACATAAAGAGCAAGAGAAAATTCTTGCCCTTTACGTGTATGAATATGTTTATAAAATATATTAATCTAATTAGAAACCTCCAAACAAACTACCCAGAGAGTTCTGCTGGGACTGCAGTTTTGCAAGCGCGGTCTCCATCGCTGTAAATTTCTTATAGTACATATCTTCCATGGAAGCCAGACGATCTTCCCAGCTTTTAATGTCCTTTTCGTATTGTTTAAGATCATTTTTCATCTTAATGTCGTTGTAGAAGGTCAGGGCACTGCTCATCTTATTTCCTGCCATCTTCTTACTCATGGTATCCTTAAGATTACCAAAAATACCTGTGAGTACATTGATCACTGCATCCGGATCGTCATTCAAAGCTTTCTTCAACTTATCATCCCTGTCTGCATAGACAGAATCATCTTTGTCCCCATAGATATGGAGCAGACCGCCTTCAAGATAATCTGTAGAAGTCATAATTCCAAAGCTGGCAAGGGAATAGGTCTTCCCATCATAAGATACCTGGCTCATCATCGCACTGCGCATTCCTGAAACGATCCCATCCAGCGTCGAATCATTGCGGAACAGAGATCCCTTGATCTTATCCTCCCAGAGCTTGATATCATCTTCCGACATCTCTTTCTTCTGCTCACTGGTCAGCGGTTCATATCCTTTCGCAGAACCAGCGTCAAGAAGTGAATTCATTTCCTTCATGATCTCATTGTAATCTTTCAGGAAATTCTTTACAGAATCATATACACTGTCTACATCATTTGAAACCGTGAAGTTAATCGACTCACCAGCCTGTGTAAGACCTGTCAGTGTAATCTCCAGACCATTGGCAGAAACTACAGAAGATGAGGAAGTCATCTCTGCACCATTCAGTATGATCTTACTGTCAGAAGCAGCAACTAGTGCCATACCTGATGGAATGGTGGAATTAGAGGAATCATTCGCTCCACCATTTACGCTTACCGTTCCGTCTGCCGCAACTGAAACATCAGCCAATCCCAGACTGCTCAGTGCCGAGCCGGAAAGTGTCTCATAACGGTCGGTAATAGAAGCATAATTGTTCGCCTCTGCAGAGACCGCTGCCTTTACACTATCCTCGGTGAAAGTAGTTGTTCCATCAAAGCCTTGAGCTCCGTCTTTATAATACTTATCTTTCGCCAATGTATCCAACGCTTCAATATCTGCTGTTGTTTTTCCAGCAAATGCAGCTGCCTCTATCTCCAGCTTGACATCACTGTCTGTGCTGATCTTCGTATTGACAAAGCTGGTCGTGTCCGCATCTGCTTTCTTAGCTACCTCTTGATCCAGATCTTTCTTTGCTGACCATTCGATAAATTCCTCCCTGGTCATATTCTCTACACCAAGAGCTTCTCTATCTTCCTGAGTCATTACATCGAAGGTATCACCATATTTTTTTGCCAAAGTCTCTTTCACTGTTCCATCATCATTATAATAATTGGATTTGAGACTCTCTTCTGCCTTTGTCTTATATGAATCGTAATTCTCACCGTAGAGTTTTGCCTTTACATAGGTTGTGGCAGCCGTATTCGCAGCTGCTGTCTTTGTGTCGTAAGCCGCTTTGGATAGAGCCTCTACCGCCTTGTCATAGGCCTCTGTACCCACACTGGAATTCTGGAGCTGATACATCGCCTCATCCACAATCTTTTTATTGGCACTGGACATACTGCTGTAACCCACGGCATTGTAAAGAGCTTCCCTTCCGTTTACCTCTGCGGAAGATATCCCGGAAGTAGTAATAGAAAAAGCATTCTTCAGTCCGCTGTCCTTGCTGCTGATAAAAAATCTCTTCTGTTCTGTATCATAATTGGCAGCCAGTCCAGCCTCTCCCAGTGCATTCGTGAAGTCCTGAATCGTGGTTTCTGCTGTGACTGCAAATTTCTTGGTCTTATCCCCATTAGTGATTGTAATCTCTTTGTTCAGCAGACTCGGATCGATCTCTGTAAGCTTTGTGTCCACAGAATCTGCATTGATCTTTCCTCCTGTCAGATGCTGGGAAGTCGCTATGTTTTTGATCTCCAGTGAATAACTTCCGTTAGCCGCCTTGTTGTTTGCTTTGATACTTGCCTTTGTTGGATCTGATACAGACGCTTTTTTCGTCATATAAGAAGCCTGCAGCTGAAGTTTTGATACATGTTCATTATAAAGTTTAAGTAATTTAGTATTTAATTCTGCCCATTTGGTCTGTTTCCACTCGAGCTTGGTTTTCTCTCTTTCCACTTTTGTTTTCTTCAGACTTTGTGCTGACATCAGCGCTCCAACGATCGCCTCAGTGTCAAGTCCCGAAGAAAGTCCACTCATACGAATTGGCATAACTTATTCCTCCTTTTTCCTCTATCTCTTCTCATCCACTAAGATACCTGCCATCTCCCACATCTTCTGAAGCATATCCAGTGATTTTTCCGGGGGGATCTCCCGAACCACTTCATTGGTATCGGAATTGATGACCTTAATGGACACCCTGTTGGTCTTCTTATGATAAGAATATTCACAGCGAGTATGTTCCATTCTGAGATTCGCTCTTTTTACTGCATCATCCATCGTAGCCTCACTTGGCGCATGTTCTCTCTGCTGATCGCCTCCTTGCTGCTCAGCATTTCCCTTTGCATCCGCCGGCATCGGCTGTGATGTTTTCGGAACCGCATTCGACATCGTCTGACTGGAATGCATCTCCTCTGTTTTTACCGGCTTGGGCGCACTTACTTTTACTGCCTCTGCCGAACTATAATTTGAATTTACATTTGATATTTTTTCTAAATCCATTTCTAACACCTCCATGTGTATCATATGCAAACTTCATCCGTTCTTACTGAGATTATCGGCATGTAAAAAGGAAAAGTTAACCCTGTCATCTACATTTTTCGGATCAACTTTTCCCCTTTGTTATTTTAATAGATCCGACAAACTCTCCGGACTGACCGTATTTACTGCCTCTTTGTTTGCTTCCTGTATCTGAACGTACAGCTCTTTACGATATACCGGCACAGATTTGGGGGCACTGATGCCGATTTTCACCTGATCGCCTTTGATCTCCAGGATGGCAACCTCTACATTATCATTGATGACAATGGATTCGTTTACTTTTCTTGCCAGTGCTAACATAAAATCACGCCTCCTTCTTTTCTTTGAGGAGATCATATATCTTATATTTCACCTCATAATCCTGATTTTCCACTATAAGCTGAGCTCCCATTCTGGTATCCGCATTGATGATGATAGGCGCTTTCAGGTTCACAGACATCTCCTTAATATCAGCGGGAACCGTCATCGTGAGAAGGATCACCAGATTTTCTTCGGAAATCTCTCCGAGCCCGGAAAGCAGCTCATCCTCAACCACAGGATTGTAGTCCTCTTTGACCAGAAGCGGATTGATCACCGGAAGGGCAAGCGTCGGCTCATCCACGCTCTGAAACCAGGAAATATTAGCCCCCCCCTCTTTTTCGCAGTCGTACAGTATTGTATATTTTTTAAATTCCTCAAATCCAAAAAGCCCACGTTCCAGGGTAATGATCTTTTCTTCCGTCAGATCGATCTCCCCAAAATATTTTGTCTGTATCAGCATAGTTCATCCTCCATTCGCACAAATGATGCCGCCAGCCTAAGTATTAAATAAAATCGAGCAGCGAAGCCCCCAGAATTTTAGAGGTCGCCTGAAGGGATGCCTGGTAGAGAAGATCTGCCTCTGTATAATTGACATATGCCTCCTCAAGATCCGCATCTTCATTTTCTGATTTCGCCTCGTCGGTTCCTGTCTTCAAAACCTCCAGTCCACTCTGGGTCATCTTCAATCTGGAGTATCGCGCACCATGATCTGCCAGTGATACATTCAGCTTAGTCTTTGCCTCCTGGAATACTGTGATGGCATGGGAATAGGAATTGGTCAGCACAGTATTCTGCAGCGTAAGCTGCGTACCGATCTGATCATAAAGTTCCTGCAGATTTGCCAGCTTTTCCTTATCATTGGGATCGCAGTCATCAATCCGCTTCTTGACAGCAGCATAATTTTTCTCAAGGATCTCCAGATCATTGATCACCTTATAAATATCATCCACTGCCCTGCCGATGGTTGTATCAAAGGTGTCGCAGGCAAGGGTATTTATCGTCAGCGTCTGGCTGAAATTAACCTGATAGTTGATCTTCTGCTCGGTTACATTATCATAGTTTTTCACAACCCCGGTAGCATTATTCTCTGCCCGGCAGTTAAAATAATGCTCTGGACGAATATCGTTGCTGCTAAACTGTGTCTTGTTAAACTGCGCCGACAGCCCGGATCCTGCGCGGATGGAATCATATATCGCATCCCCAAAAACCAGTTCCCCGGTCTCTGGCACAAAATACACCTCGTTTTCACCAGGATGATACTGTTCGTTATACGTCTTATTGTCTGGAATGCTTTTTGTGACTGCTGTCACAGTATGGCTGTCTCCGTTTACATCCTTATAAGTAATCGTAACATCTCCTTTATCACAGTTGCTATAGGATAAAGGAATGCGGTGGGTCTGTAAAAATTCTGATGCCTCATTGGCATAATCCGAAGCATCCTTCGCGTCATCATACTCTGCCTGACCATATACATAGGCGTATTTCTCAATCTCGTTGATCTCCAGGTTCTCTGTGATGGTATAAGTCGTATCGCTCTGATCCGCCTCAAAGAGAAGAGGAACATCTGTACGATATCCGGTAAAGACATAACGCCCCGCATAATCCCTGTTTGCATGCTCCTGGTAAATGGCATCCGCATTCTGGCGGAGCTGCTTGGCAATGGTCTCCCGGTCGTCTGCATTATTGGGATCATTTGCTGCATGGGTCACGTATTCCAGCATTCCATCTAAGATCTTATTCACTTTGTCAATTGGCTCTTCTGTAGCATCCATCCAGTTTTCCGCATCGTCACAGTTGGAAAGATACTGCTCAATCTCAATCATTGTAGTACGGAACCGAAGGGCACGCACCGCGATCGTCGGATTGTCAGATGGCTTCTGAATCTTTTTTTCTGACGCATACTGCTCAAAATATTTGTGATATGCCGACTTATTCTTTTGAATATGGAGCATAGCATTATTTCTCATCATGTTATTGGTAATCCGCATAAATCATCCACGTCCTTTTTTATTTGATATTATGTGAGGCAGATCATTATACTGCCATCTGATTGATCAGTCTGTCAAGTACTTCATTCATCACCGAAAGTACCTTATACTGGTTGAACAGCATCTTCTGGAAGGTAAGCAGGGATTCCGTTTCCTCATCTTCATCGGGACAAGATACTGCCTGCCTCTGAATATCTACTGAATCACGTATATTCAGCTGGCTTTCTTCCATTGTCAATGCCTTTTTACAGTCCACTCCCACATCTGCTGTTAAGGACTGAAGGAAATCATCTGGTGCCCCATGAAGGAACATCTTGGAATCATCTTTTAAGTCCGCAAGTTTTTTGAGATTTAAGCCTTCAGATTTTCCTCCCTCCTGCATTTCATTAAAAGCAAGGAGCTTAGAATCTTTCTGAATGGCATCCGTCACACAGATATTTAATGCCGTCATATAGTAATAGCTTCCTGTATAGCTTCCATTGCCTTCTTTCTTGGCTATAGAGGAAAAGGATGCGTCATACCCTCCCTCGCCTTTGGAAGTAAAAATATAATTAGCGCCATCTGCCGGAACTTTGGCATTGAAGAAATCGATACCCTGATTCCCATAGTCATCAAAACCGCCCTTATGGGTATCATTGAATTTCTGGGAGTAGGTCCTGACAAATTCGTTGAGCTGCGCCATATAGTAAGGAACTCCTTTATAAGCCACATCATCGCCTACCACGACTTTTGCCTGGACATTCACCGCATTCTGCAGCGCTTTCGCCTGATCCACACTCATATTTTGTTTGAGGGTAAATTTATATGTAAATTCACCGCTGTCTGATACCTGTACCTCAAAGGATTTGTAACTGTAAGCGCCATTATTTATCGTAATCTCGCCGTCCTCTGCCGGTATATTTAACAGATTTACGTCATTTATATTGGCTCCG
>CAMXSH010000072.1 GCA_947246475.1 uncultured Roseburia sp. | reverse complement strand
TTTGTGCTGCGCTGTTTTTGTTCTTTACCGCGTCAGCGAATATTATATTATCAAACATATTCCATATTGTCAACACTTTTTTCAATTTTTTTTCGACTTTTTTTTCAAAAGCACTACAAATAGCGTAAAATGGTTTGTTTGCCCGATTTTTTTTGTTGAATATAAAACAAGTCAAAACAAAAATATCTATTCTTCCAAGTGTATTCCTTTCAACAAACCAGCCAGGGAAGTTATGGCTTCTTCCTCATCTTTATACTCCATCGCAGCTCCACCAGAGGATCTTTCATCCTCTTCTTTCTCTAATTCAGGTGCAATATCTTCTGCTTCCTTCATGCTGAGCCGGATTTTTCCTTCCTCCACTGACAGCACTTTTACTTTTACCTTCATTCCCAGCTTTACTACTTCTTTGGGCGATTTCAGGAATTTATTACAAATCTGGGAGATGTGCACGAGTCCTGTCAGACCATCCCCAAATTCCACAAAACAACCATAGGACTCGATCCTTGTAACCGTTCCCTCGGTGATATATCCTTTCTGAAGAGCATTTAATTTGTTCTCATGGATTTGAGCTGCCTCTTCTTTGGCTACCTCTTTTGCAGAAAGTACCAGTTTCTGCTTTTCTTCATCCACTGTGATCACGCGGACTTTCAGTGTCTGCCCAATATATTGATCCAGCTCTCCTTCTTCTACATAAGCCAGAGCCAGCTGGGATGCTGGAATAAACCCCCGGATTCCCTCCACATAGGCAACGACGCCGGACGGAACCGTATTTTTCACCCGTACTTCATAAATTCTCCGGTCTTCATAGGCATTTTTAAGAGCCTCCCAGCTGTCTGCCTCTCTTGCCTGCTTGAGAGACAGAACCGTTCTCCCCTGTTCATCTTCATAGAGTACGACAACACTCAATGTATCTCCCACTCTGATCTCATCCATGGCATGAAAATCCGGATCATCGCTATACTCTGTCTGCGGGATTACTCCCTGGGAAAATGAATGGAGATCCAGCAGGATTTCTTCTTCCTCTACAGATACAACCGTACCATTTATCCTGTCACCTTCCCGGAATTTTACAAAAGAGGCGTTGATCTCCTCTTCAAAATCCGCCATTGTCTCCATCTTTGTTTCCATTTCCTTCTCCATATCCATTTATCTTCCTTTCTATCTGACACAATGATGCAAATTTGAATTTATTTTCTCCGGCGACGCCGGGCTTGATCCGCGCCGCCAGGCTAACTCCGCATCTCACCCAATACATCTGCCAGCCTGGCAAACTCCTGAAGTTTCAGCTTTTCCCCCCGGATACCAGCCTCAAACCCTGCCCTGTCGATCGCCTCCGCTGCCTGTGACTTGGAAAAGGGCAGCTCTGCACTGTTGGCAATCCCATTCTGAAGCGTCTTTCTTCTCTGGTTAAAGGATGCCCGGATCAGCTGAAACAACAGTTTCTCATCTTTTACTTCCACCGGCGTTTTCGCCAGACAGTCCAGCCGGATGACGGCACTCCCCACGTTCGGACGGGGGATAAAACAATTGGGCGGGACAAAGGCAGCGATGCAGGGCAGTGCATAATATTGTACCGCCAGGGAAAGCGCCCCGTAATCCTTGCTTCCGGGCTCTGCCTTCATCCGGTCTGCCACCTCTTTTTGTACCATCACTGTCACGTTGGCAAGAGGGACATGACTCTCAAAGAGCTGCATAATGATCGGCGTCGTGATATAATAAGGCAGATTGGCAACCACTTTGATCGGTTTTCCATCATTATAGGTCTCAGCGATCTGCTGAATATCCTGTTTTAGTATGTCTCCCTGGATAATATGAGCATTCTTATAGGGAGACAGCGTCTCCCTCAAAATCGGAATCAAGTTTTTATCAATCTCCACCGCCAATACCTGACTGGCATTCTCGCATAGATACTGCGTCAGGGTGCCAATCCCCGGACCGATCTCCAGCACAAAATCCTCGGATGTAATCTGTGCTGCTTCTACGATCTTATCCAGAACATGAGGATCTATAAGAAAATTCTGTCCAAATTTCTTTTTAAAATTAAATTTGTGTTTCTGTAGAATCTGTATCGTCTGCTGGGGACTGCTGAGTTTTTCTTTTCCTGATAATTCCATTCTTTCCTCTTTTCTCTTCGCTCAACGGCGCGACTAACTTAGATGATAAAGCCTTCTCGCGTTCCTTTCTGTAACCTCTATAACCTCATCCCGGTCCAACTGCTTTAAATCAGCTATTGCCTCCACCACATAGGTCAAATTGGAGGAATCATTCCGCTTTCCCCGGTTTGGTTCCGGAGAGAGATAAGGACAGTCCGTTTCCAGCACAATATTTTCCAATGGGACCGCCTGCACCGTCTCCTTGAGTTTTCTCGCATTTTTAAAGGTCACGACTCCACCCACTCCGATAAAAAATCCCATTTTCACATATTCTAACGCCATTTCCCGCGAATAGGAATAACAATGGATCACTCCGCCGCACTCCCATGCCCTGGTCTGGCGAATGATCTTCATCGTATCCTCTGCCGCCTCCCGGCTGTGATAGATCACCGGCAGCCCGGTCTCTTTCGCCAGCTCAATCTGGCGTTCAAACCATTTTCTCTGTATCTCAGGAGATGGTTTGTTCCAGTGATAATCTAAACCAATCTCACCGAGGGCCACCACTTTTTCATCCTGGGAGTGAGAGCGGAGCCAGTCCATGTCTGTTTCCAACAATTCCCCGGTCTCTGTAGGATGCACGCCAATGGCGGCATACACATCTGCATATTTTGAAGCCAGTTCAAGAGCCGCCTGACTGGTACAGATATCCGCTCCAACAGAAACAACCGTGCCCACCCCTTTCGAGGCGAGCCCGGTCAGTAATTCTTCTCTATCTTCATTAAAAGCTTCATCGTCATAGTGACTGTGGGTATCAAAAATCATAGGAATAACTCCTCTCCTGCCAGTTCCGTATTTTAATGTGCTCAGGCGCCACCTGGCTAGCAGATTTCCGCTCCCGCCGGCATATTCTTTTCCGGCGTCAGCAGGGCGAGATTGCCATCTGCATCCTCGGCACACAAAAGCATTCCCTCGGAAAGCACTCCAGCAAGTTTGGCAGGTTTGAGGTTCACCAGAACCATCACCTTTTTACCAACCATCTCCTCTGCCGTATAATGGGCTTTGATCCCGGATACGATCTGCTTTACTTCGCTTCCAATACGGACCTTCGAGCACAGGAGTTTCCTTGAATTTTTAACTTCTTCACAGGAAAGGATCTCACCTACCTGGAACTGCATTTTCATAAAATCATCAAAGGTGATCTCTTCTTTCTGTTCGATATCCATAATATCTTCCGGCAGGGACAATGGTACATTATCCTCTGGTTTGCTGTTTTTTTCATTGATTTTTTTCATAAATTCCTCTATATCGATCCGTGCAAATAAAATCTCTGGTTTCTCCGCTACTCTGGTTCCCGACTGGTAACCGCCAGTCTGAAGTTCTTCCAGCCCGCATTTTTCAGAGGCGATCTGATTCAGGATCTTTTCAGAAGTCTCTGGCATAAAGGAATCCAAAAGTGCAGCTCCCACACGGATGCCGTCCATCAGGTTATAAAGCACAGCAGACAGACGTGGTTTGGTTGCTTCCTCTTTTGCAAGGACCCACGGCATCGTCTCATCAATATATTTATTACATCTCTTAAACAGAGTAAAGATTTCTGTTATCGCATCTGCCACACGCAGTCCGTCCATTTTCTCGCTGACTTTCTTTGGTGTCTCGTTGATCACAGCTTTCAGTTCATCATCTACAGGCTCTGCCACACCAGTATCCTCCACAAGACCGCCAAAGTATTTATTGGACATGGAGATCGTTCGGTTTACAAGATTTCCCAAGGTATTGGCAAGCTCGGAATTTACACGCTCTGCCACCAGCTCCCATGTGATCACGCCGTCATTTTCAAAGGGCATTTCATGGAGAAGAAAATATCTCACAGCATCCACGCCAAACTCTTTTACCATCTCGTCTGCATAGATTACATTCCCTTTGCTTTTGCTCATCTTTCCGTCTCCCTGCAGCAGCCACGGATGCCCGAAAATCTGCTTTGGCAGAGGCAGGTCAAGGGCCATCAGCATAATAGGCCAGTAAATCGTATGGAAACGGAGAATATCTTTTCCGATCAGATGAAGGTCCGCCGGCCAGAATGTGTCAAACAGCTCCTCACTGTTGCCGTCCACATCATATCCCAGTCCGGTAATATAGTTGCTGAGAGCATCCACCCAGACATATACGACATGATCCGGATCAAAATCCACAGGAATTCCCCATTTAAAACTTGTCCGGGATACACACAGATCCTGAAGTCCTGGAAGAAGGAAATTATTCATCATCTCATTTTTTCTGGATTCCGGCTGTATAAATTCCGGATGGGTATTAATGTGCTCGATCAGACGGTCCTGATATTTGCTGAGCTTCAGAAAATATGCTTCTTCTTTTGCCGGCTGGCACTCCCTCCCGCAATCCGGGCACTTTCCGTCTGTAAGCTGGGACGCCGTAAAAAAGGATTCGCAGGGAGTACAATACATCCCCTCATAGGTTCCTTTGTAGATGTCGCCTTGGTCATAGAGTTTTTTAAATATTTTCTGCACCTGTTTCTCGTGATCTTCATCGGTAGTGCGGATAAATTTATCATAAGATGTATTCATCAAGTCCCAGTTTCTCTTTAATTCATCAGAAACCGTATCCACAAACTCTTTCGGCGTTACTCCCATCTCTCCCGCCTTTAACTCCACTTTCTGTCCATGCTCATCCGAGCCTGTCTGGAACCGCACGTCATACCCCTGGTTTCTCCTGAAACGTACAATGGCATCAGCAAGAACAATCTCATAGACATTGCCAATATGCGGCTTGCCGGATGTATATGCTATGGCGGTCGTCAGATAATAAGGTTTCTTTGCCATGATTTTCATTTCCTCCGTTCTTTTTTCGATTACTCCTTATTTTAGTGGGAAATGACGGAATTGTCAACATATCCCGGACAAAATAACCAAAATATGATTGTGCTTTCCACGTATTTTTGATACAATGCAATATATAATAAAGAAAGGAGGCAGCATGAAACAGGATATTTTGTCAAATTAGTTCAATAGAACTTAATTTATCCTGGTCATGCGACGTAGCCATGAAAAAGAATCTACATAAGGTATCGGCAGTCGTTTTATCTCTTGCCCTGCTGACTTCAGTGTTTACCATCGCTCCAAGTGCAGACGCTGCGCCAAAGACAAAGAAGATCACTTTAAGCGCCAAGAAAAAAACGTTAACTGCCGGAAGTAAACTTAAACTGAAGGTAAAAAAGGTTAAACCAGCGAAAGCAAACAAGAAGGTAACCTGGAAATCGAGTAAAACAAAAGTTGCCACTGTGAGCAAAACAGGTGTTGTTACTGCAAAAAAAGCCGGTACTGCCAAGATCACCGCTACCTCTAAGAGCAATAAAAAAGTAAAAGCAGTATGTACGATCACGGTTAAACCAGCTAAAAAACCAGCGCCAAATCCGATTGTCACACCAGTTCCATCCATTGCGCCGACAGCCGTTCCGGAGGCTCCATCGACATCCAAACAGCCCGAAGGACCACCCCCTACCCCGGCGCCGACACCAACGATCACCCTTCCGGCTGATGCTTTAAAAGATTACGCAGATTTTAATGTGGGAACTGTAGTAAACTATGACAAGACAAAAGACGTAAACTTCTCCTATCTTGCACAGCAGCAGTTTGATATCGTTTCCTTTGAAAATGAGATGAAGGGATATTCTCTGCTGGATACAGAGGCTTCCCAGGCAGGCGACGGTACTCCGGTCTGCCGGTTTGAGAAAGCAGATGAGATGGTGGAATGGGCGATCTCAAACGGTCTTAAGATCCGGGGACACGTTCTCATCTGGGAGAACAGTATGGCAAATTCTTTCTTCCATATCGATTATGATGAAGATAAAGGGCTGGTAGATAAAGAAACGCTCTTAATGCGTATGCAGAGTTATTCCATGCAGGTTATCACCCATTTTGAATCCAAATATCCGGGAACCGTGATCGCATGGGATGTTATCAACGAGGCTATTGATGCCCAGGCAACTAAGGATGACCCAACCACTGGTCTCCGTCTCTATACCTCAGGTAATTTCTACAAGATCATCGGTGGAGATTATATCAAATACGCATTCCAGTATGCAAAAGAAGCAGTCAAAGCTACAGGAGCGGATATCAAACTGTATTACAATGATTTTAACTGCTTTCAGAACCCTAAAACTAATTATATCGTAAAACTGATCGAGTACTTGAATGAAGATCCTGAAAATCCTCTTCTGGACTGCATGGGAATGGAAGGTTATGTCCTCACATACTGGCCAGATGCCGCTATTGTTAAAAATGCCATGAACAAGTTTGCCAGCTGCGGTGTTCCAGTAGGTATCAATGAGCTGACAGTCCGCTTAAGCGAAAATGAATCCGCAAACAAAAAGGAAATTACAGAAGCTGATGTTGCTGCCCACGCACAGAAATACAAGGATATTTTCACAGCCTATTGTGACTTTGAAGCTGAAAATCCTGGCATGCTCACGAACGTAAGTATCTGGGGACTGCTGGATCGTCCAGACCTGGACGCTGAATTCGAAAAACCGGAAAATGAACGTCACTATGATTACAACATTTACGGAACACGTTCCGGACTTTTTACAGCTGAATTCGATGCAAAAGAGGCATTTTTCAACGTCATTAGTGTATTAAAAGAATATGATTACTGATCTAAAATGATCTAACAAAAGCCCTTCCTGGTACTAGGTAAAATGAACACCTGCCTGGAAGGGCTTTTTTACTATTCTGGCTTTGCTTTTTTAAACCGCTCGATTTCCTCTTTATAAGGCGCGGATGATTTTTTATCATCCGGATTTTCTTTGATCCAGGGTGTCTCCAGAATCTTCGGAACGTTCCGGAACCGTTCATCCGAGACAAAGCGCAGTAGTGTCTCAAATCCAATATGCCCTTTTCCCACATTTTCATGCCTGTCCTTGTGGGCGCCAAGGGGGTTTTTACTGTCGTTGATGTGGATCACTGCGATCTGATCCAGACCAAGCACTTCGTCAAAGTGTGCCAGCACCCCCTCATAATCATTTACAATATCATAGCCTGCATCATGGATATGACAGGTATCCAGACACACCCTCAGATGTTCAGGATGCTGGACACCGTCATAGATTGCTTTTAATTCTTCAAAGGTTTTGCCGATCTCACTTCCTTTTCCCGCCATCGTCTCCAGTGCAATGCCCACTGGCATATCTGCCGACATTACCTTGTCCAGTCCTTCGATGATGCGGGCGATGCCAGCCTCCTCCCCAGCCCCTACATGTGCCCCGGGATGAAGCACCAGAATTTTTGCCCCCATCGCCGCCGTCCGATCTATCTCAATCCCCAGAAACTCCACTGCGATTTCAAAGGTTTCTGGTTTTACTGTATTGGCAAGGTTGATGATATAGGGTGCATGAACAATAAAATTCTGTATGCCGTTTTCTGCCATGCACTGTCTCGCCTCTTCAATCCTCAGTTCTTCCAATTTCTTACGTCTCGTATTCTGTGGTGCTCCGGTATAGATCATAAAGGTATTCGCACCGTATGAGAGCGCTTCCTTCACAGAACCGAGCATCATTTCTTTTCCACTCATCCCTACATGGGATCCCAGTAAATACATCGTTATCCTCCATTTCATGTGTCTAATTCTGCCATCTTACCTGCTGTCCCTTGATGACCGGATAAAGGAGCACCCGGTTCCCCCGAAGGTTTTCCCGGTACATATTGACGGCAGAGATCTGATTGTTTTCATAGGTTGTATAATAATATATTCCTTTGTCAACATTACAGCAGGAGCTGTAGATCGTGATCTCATTTTCTCCGTCTCCCATATGCACACACCCCCGCTGGACTGCCACAGAATTCAGGATATGAAAAAATTGGCTGATACTTTCTGATTCGGTATCTCCAGAGATAGAATTGCAGCTGGTAAATGCCGCCCTGACAAAACGTGATATAGAAGTAAGGTCTCCTGGAAGCCCAAAGCTTCCCATTCCCCTGCTGTAAGAATTTAATGTCACTTTCTGCGAAAAGGTATCTTGAGGTCCTTCACAGGACAATCCCATATATTGGTTCAGATTGAAAAGCTGAAAATCAAAGGTGGGATCATTGGTCAGAACCCCCACCGGATTGTCATATACTTTTAAGCCTTCCCTCAATGGTTCCACCACGATGGTGCTCTCTCTGTCCGAAAACATCCAGTGCATCGGTGAAAGAGGAAGACTTTCATTAAACCGGATGTCAGCTATATTGATTGTCTTCAGCTTTTCCTTTACTTCCGTAATGTCAGCGCATTGTCCCAGAATCCAAGCTACAAATTCATAGGGCGCAATGTTGTCCTTTCCCGGTACTTCCGGTATATAAGCTGCATTTCCTGCGAACAAAAGTCCCGCCACACTCAGTCCCTTCTCATTGGTCGCATCATAATATAATGGATAGCCGTCGGTAAAATTTCCCATTCCAATCATGGCATAATGAGTCTTCATGTCTGGCACATTCCGGAACGGCAGGGGCACTTTTCTCGGCGTCACCATTACCGTTTCCCCATAAGATAATTCGTAGTCCATATTTCTTCCAAAATAATGATCTTTCGTTTTATAGGTTACCGCAGTACACATTTCTACCTCCATCCGCCAATTCTATTCGGCATTAAAATATTCCTTTATAAATATTTCCAGTGCCACCTGATCCCTGACCGCCATCAGTTCACGGGCAGAATGCATAGCGAGCACTGGCACCCCCATATCCACCATTTTCATCGGCAGATATTTGGAAGCAACAGCTCCCAGCGTGCCCCCCTGGGACACATCGGAACGCCCTGCGTATTTCTGATACGGAATATCCCTATTCTCCATCAACATCATAACTGTCCCGATGGCGCCGCTGTCCGTCACATAATTCTGAGAGCCGGAACGCTTGATCACCACGCCCCCTCCCAGGGGATTCTCATTGGTGGGATCCGATTTTTCAGGTTTATTTGGATGAAAACCATGGGCCACATCCAGAGAAAGGCCAAATCCGTTTACAAGCGCCGTCTCTGCCACCGCCTGCGCCACACCGAGGGAGGCATACAATTTCTCAAGAACCATGGATAAAAGTACAGAATCCGCTCCCTGCTTAGTCCGGCTTCCTATCTCTTCGTTGTCAAACAGAACGATACTATTAATTCCTTTTTGCCTTCCACTCTGGCAGATCCCCTGCAGGCATGCCTCCACAGATGTAATATTATCCAGCCGGGGAGCCGATATTAATTCTTCCTGCAGCCCAAGGACATCCCCGGCATCGCAGTTGTATAGATAAACTTCATAATCCAGGATTTCAGAGACGGATACGCCCAGCTTTCGCGCCAGCAGCATCGTGAAAAATTTTTCCTCCATCTCCTCACCGAGTAACCCTGTCAGTGGTGCCATGTCGGTCTGCCGGTTCAGCTCGATTCCCTTATTGACGTCCCGATTCAGATGTACCGCCAGATTCGGGATCGTAAACAAGGGTTTTTTCATATCGAAAATCCTTACTTCCGGCTGAAAGAATTGTTCCGACTTGATGACCACCTTTCCCGCTGCCGAGAGGGGGCGGTCAAGCCAGGTATTGAGAATCGGCCCTCCATATATCTCTACATTTAATTTTCCATAACCGTGGGATCTGATCTCCGGTCTGCTCTTTACATAGAGACATGGGTGGTCAGTATGGGCTGCCGCTAATCTGAACATCTGATCCGGTTCTGCTGCCTGCCCAGGCTCAAACTGACTCCCCACGGCAAAAGCGTATACCGTGGAGGCATTCACATTGACAAAATACCTGCCTCCTGGGTTCACCTGCCACTCAGTCTCCTGAAGAAAAAGCTCTTCAAACCCATTTTCTCCCAATGTCTTTAAGGCGCCATCCGCTGCGGTAAAACTACACGTGCTGGCAGAAACCCGGTTTAAGAGCCGGTCCGCTGTATCCATATATTCTCTGCTTTGCGTATTTGTATTCATTCATCATCGTTCCTCTCTTTAAAGGATACTCATATTATAACGCATTATGCAAAAAATACAAAGAGAAGAAGAACATCAAGAAAATTTTTTTATTTTTGTGTATAAAAAAAGAAGAGAGGTCAATACTGTACTTATACGAATGATAAAGTAAAATACTTATCCTCCCCCTTATAAGCCGCGAAAGCGGCAAACCCCAGCCCTGGCGGCAAAGACGTCGCCAGAGCTGGGGTTTTTTACTATGATCATAACAGCGTTTCTTCCCATTCTTTCTCACGGAAACCGACGAGCACAGCATCCTCTGTGACCACGAGAGGGCGTTTCACTAACATACCGTCAGTAGCCAAAAGCTCGTACTGCTCTTCATCACTCATGGCTGGTAATTTTTCCTTTAAATTCATTTCCCTGTACAGCATTCCACTCGTATTGAAAAATCGTTTCAAAGGAAGCCCGCTTTTTGCCTGCCATTCCTTCAGCTCCGCCGCCGTAGGATTTTCTTCCTTGATCGGGCGGTCCGTATAGGAAAGCCCATGCTCCTCCAACCATTTTTTCGCCTTTTTACATGTACTGCATTTTTCATATTGGATAAATAGCATTTGATTCCCCTCCTGAATTTCTTTTCATCTGTTTTTGAATGCGCTTATTATACTATTTCGCCTTGAGGGTGTCAACTGGTTCCTTATTTATCTTACATCTATTTGGAGGTATACACAAGCTTTTAAATTGTCTGAAAAACTGGGTAGCTGTGATGGGTTACACAAGAACATTGACCCTCTTTTCCTGCAGATCACCCTTTTCCTTTTCTTCTTCCTGTTTCTCTTCCCTTGTCATTTTGTTTTCCATGGTCTCATCCTCTGCCTCGCTCACCTTTTCCA
>CAMXSH010000071.1 GCA_947246475.1 uncultured Roseburia sp. | reverse complement strand
ACCTTATACCGGGGAATCAACAGATAATTACCAGCATGGATATGGGCTGCTGAAATGTCATTCAGTTCTGCAATCTCTTTGACGTGCTGACGAATCTCCTCCTTTGTAGGCTGTTCAAGATTTGCCTCCGCAATCGTCCAAAGCGTATCGCCACTATAGATCAGCACAGACTCGTATGCCACTACATCTTCGGTTCTGCTCCCCGTGCTTTGTGCTTCGGATGACTGACAGGCTGAAATACAACAGACTAATACAAACACCAGAAGCATAACCAAAAAAACTGCTTTTTTTACATATCTTTTATCCATAACAAATACCTCCCTGCATGTTTTGCAAAACAATCAAAACAAATTCCATGCTGTATCAGAACAAATGATACGAACATTCGTTTTGTATATCATATCACGCAAACAGGTGTTTGTCAAACATATTTTCGATTTTCTATAAATTTCCTATCATATACTCATATAAATCCGTTCCATAACTGGAATAATGGGGTTTTCCAGACAACATGTGAAATGTTCTCTCACCATTTTCCTTCCGTTCTGCCACGAGAAACTCCGTCCCCTCACGATTTTCCTCATACAATCTGAGGGCGAACTCATGAAGATGTGTGACCATCATAACGTGAATTCCTTTTTCATAGAGGGGAAGAACCACATTATAAGCGATCTGTGAGCCCTCCTTTTCCGTCGTGCTGGCAAATGATTCATTCAGCAAAAGCAGACTGTCCGGTGCAATCTGGGTTATGATATCACTCATCCGTCTCAGTTCCTCCTCCAGACGTCCTCTGGAAAGCATGGCATCCTCTTTTCTCGTAAAATGCGTGTGGATCCGGGAGAATAATCTGGAACAAAATTCCTTTGCCGGCACTGGCATCCCACATTGCAGAAGTACCTGTGCAATACCAAAACTGCGTAAAAAAGTAGACTTTCCACCTTGATTGGCTCCCGTAATCACTGTCAGGATCTTTCCCTTCGTATGAATGGAGTTCGGGACTGGGTATGTCTGGGTGTAGAGCGCCAGAGAAAGCTCATACAGATCTTCTATATGCCGGCTTCGGGTATCTTCTGCCACACTTCCATAGCACAGGGGCAGCTGCAATTCCTTCATGCGGCGCTGCATCGTAGAGATGCCCTGGTAAAAAGCGATCTCTTTGGCAAACTGAAATAAAAACCTGATGCAGTCGTCGATCAGTGGCTGGTATGCAGCAGTGACCTGTTGCATATGGCTCTCCACAAACACCCCGATATCCTTTTCCAGCTGTTCTTTTTCTATAAGTATGCTGTCTTTTTTAGCCAGTTTATAGTACAGTTTCATAAAAGTTAGTGAGGTTCCTTTTAACGCATTGTAGTGATAATTCTGGCATTTTTTCATACGGCTCTCTGACAACTTAAGCCCACCGCTGATGCGGATTGAAAAGATGCCTTCTCCTCCTGTTGTATAAAAAAGAAAATTTTTATGAAAATCAATAAACTCATCCAAGGGATACTTTGAAAGCCGTTGAACCAGTCCTGTCATGCCCTGTGAATTCAGGCGTATTTCTTTTCTCTGCAGAAGATTTCTCAACGTACGTATCAGTCCCATGGAATCCTCGATGAATTTAAGAGAAGCTATGATTGCGCTGGTCTTTGCAGTGGCCTTTCGCCGGTTCTGTTCCATTTCCTCCTTATACTGCCCTGCCAGCTTATATCCCCTGACACCAAGGGAATAAAGCTCCCCTGCCAATTCTGGGTTGTGCTGGAAATCCCTTATGATCTCATAACGGTACTCCACCTCAGAAGCTCTGCACAACGGAACCATCATCACATTCCGTATCTGTTCCATCATGAATACATCATCCTGTGCCATGGTCTTCAGTACTATATTTATGTTCAGATCTTTGTAAATATCGTGAAAAGATGGATAGACAGCTTCTCCTGTTCCATCTTTATCTGGATATAATAAATATGAATTCATAGTAATTCCCCATTATTCCGAGTATTATAGTCTAAAGATTCTACTCGTTTCTTCATCTGGTCATGATCCAGTCCGTATTTTCTGGCGATAGAATCGGAATATCCCAGTCCCTGCGCCTTCATCGGCAGAATCAAAAACGTCCTCCTGCCAGAATCCTCCTGGTCCACCTGCGCCACCATGCTCTGTACCCCTGGCTGATTTTTCTCATCTGCCAGTTCCTGGATGTGGGTGACGTAAATCCCCAGACAACCGCTGTTTTGAAAATGCTCCATTACCTTCTGTGCCATGATACGGGCATCATAGGTAGTCGCTGTCGTAAACAATTCATTTAGAATGACAAAGCTGTTCTTCTGGCTTCCACTCTGTTCCTGCATCATAGGTTTCAGACGCCGTAACTCTTCTTTCAGTTTTCCGGCACCAGTCTCAACACTCTCTTCCACTTCAAAGTGAGTCATAATGCGTTCAAAAAAACGGCTTCTCATGCCCTGGCAGGGGGCTTTTAATCCCATAAGCATAAGATAGACGCACTGCCCCACTGCCCGGGCAAGGGTTGTCTTACCGCCCTGATTCGGTCCTGTGATCACCAAAAAACGCTTTCCCTTTCCATAACAAATATCATTCTTAACAACTTTTTCACCAGAAAACCGATTTTTCCAAGCCAGTGCCATGTCATAGACCTGATTCAGTTCCAAACTGCTGTCCAAATCTGGAGTTTCAACGCATTCATCATGGATTTCCGGGTAATTTAGTTGATAACCCGCATTAGCAAGCTGTCTTTCAAATTCAATAAAACTGATATAAAATATGATCTCATTTTTTATCTTCAAAAAGATATTATCCTCCAGTGTGAAAGGGACTTCTGCAAACTGTTTTATTTCACGGAACACTTCAGGACGGCTCTTTCGCAGTATATCTACTACCGCTGTTTCCAGGCTGCTGGTCTCAAGAGGGGATGGAAATATATTTTCTACCGTCGGCGGCACAGACTTCTCCACTGGAACCCCTAACGCATTCATAAATTCATGGATCCTGTCTACTACCTCTGCCTCTTCTGTGCTCTCTTCCTCCAATATCCGGATCTCTTTTTTACTTATTAGCATAGTCAGCTTCAATTCTTTCATATAGGAATACACATTTTCTACCATCCTGGTAAATTCCACAAACTCTCTCCTGGCGTTCATCTCATCCAGAATTTCCTGCAGTTCCTGAAAGCCTTTTGACATAATCTGTGCCCGCTCCAGAGAATCCCGTAAAAGGCTGAGGGCAGCCAGATAATGCTGGCACGCCAAAAGGAGGTAACTTCCCTTTTTTATCTCATCTTCTGTCTGACGATAGTATTGAAAACATTTTTCACTCCCTGAGATCTTATCTGAAAACTTTTTGAAAACAAGAATTAAAAAATCGTTTTTTTCCAGATCCCGGTATATATCCTGTCGATAATGTATGGTGTTAACAGATCCTGGTATGGTATAAAAATATTTCCCAAGATCAAATCCGTTGTATCGGGACAAGATCGCCTTTAAAATCCCTTCCATCTGGAGATCTCCAAAAAACACCGGCTGCTGACCTTTAAATTCCGTTCTTCCCTCTGGAAAAAGCAGACTAAAAAACCTGGCGCTGCCGTAGGCTAAAGTATTCTTGGTATTCATCCCCTAATCTCCTCTTTATAAAAAATTGGTCTGCAAATACATGCAGACCTCAGTTATTTTATATTTCCGACTCTTCCTTTGGCTCATCTTCTGTAACCTCATCCATAGCCATCAAATCCTCTTCTGTTTCATCCTCTTCTGAATTAATCTTGATGGCAGATGTAGACAGCTCCTCAATCGCCACACTAAGCGGTTTCGGATATTTTCCATCCACCAGCGGCACAGAACCGTCGATCAGCTGTCTTGCTCTTTTAGCTGTAGCCAGGACAATTGAGTACCGGCTGTTCACCACCGGATGTTCCCCAGGTTCCACATCGCTGTTTGCAACATTCATTAAATCATTATAAGATGGGTGTAACATATCTTAACTCCTTTCAAAATACCACTAATTATTTATTTATGATCAGCCAGACAACAGAGCCGCCAGGCTGGATTAACGAACCATATTTGAGTTACGGTGTGCCAAACTTTGACAACGGCCATATACGAAGGACTACATGACCTGCGATATTCTCCTTCTTCACTGGTCCCACCTCTGAGTCACGGCTGTCTTTGCTCACCTGGCGGTTATCTCCTAGAACAAAATATTCGTCCTCGCCCAATTTAAGTGGTTCCTCGGCAATTCCAGAATCATCCATCACATTTTTGGCATATTTATCTTCAATGATCTTATTGTTGATATAGATATCGTTGCCCTTGATCTGAATGGTCTCCCCAGGCATGCCATAAATACGTTTTACATAATATTCATCTTCTTCTCTTCCCTGTGGATAAAATACAACAATATCATACCTGGAGGGCTCGTAGGCGATCTTATTCACAAGAAGGCTTTCACCATCGTGGAGTGTATTCTCCATAGATTCTCCACTCACTACCGTTCGCTGCATTACGTGTTCTGGAACCCAGAATATACATAGAAGGATCAAAGCGATATATATGGCAAACTCGATAATATAGCTTACCACCGAACGTTTTTTTTGCTCTTTCTTTCCTGGGACTTCTTCAACTCCTAAATCATTCATTTCTATACTCCTTTCGTGCATGCCTTTTGCAATTCACACAAGTCTGTACGTGCACTCACAAACTTGATAGGTTGAAAGACTTCTTTCAACCTTATACTCCTTTCGTGGCAAACCCACTGAGCTCCGATGCCATTTTGTCAATGAGCAACACGCTGTTACAGGATTTGTAGTGATCGTATGTGATCAGGTTATTCACTTTTTCCACCGCTTCTTCTAAATTATCATTTACAACTATATAATCATAATCTTTCATATATTGAACTTCTTCCACCGCCCGCAGAAGCCGTTTTTCAATCTCCTGGGGAGATTCTGTTCCTCTGCCGGCCAAGCGTTCCTTTAAGATTTTAGCAGAAGGCGGGGAAATAAATATCAAAAGGGCATCCGGAAACTTTTCTTTCACCTGCATGCCTCCCTGCATCTCGATCTCCAGCAGGACATCCCTGCCGGCATCCAGCTGCTGCTGAACATATTTTTTCGGAGTGCCATAATAATTACCTACATATTCAGCCCACTCGATCAATTCGCTCTGTTCGATCATTTGCTGAAATTCTTCCCTGGTATGGAAATAATAATCCTTTCCATGAACCTCGCCGGTTCTTGCTTTTCTTGTGGTTGCCGATATAGAAAGATGATAATCGTATCGTTTTACCAGTTCTTTCATAATCGTTCCCTTTCCGGCGCCTGAAAATCCTGAAATAACTACCAGTATACCTTTATTCATACCCAGCCTCCGATCCTTTTGTGTTTTCTAAATATTCTCTATTCCGGTTCCTTTATGATTAAAGCGGCTTGCAATCGTATCCGGCAAAAGGGCGGAAAGAACCAGGGAATCATTTTCCATGACAAGAACTGCCTTGGTCTTTTTTCCACAGGTAGCATCAATGGCCTTTCCATCATCCTTAGCCCCCTGTATCATCCGCTTAACCGGGGCCGCTTCCGGACTCACAATGCTGATCACCTTTTCACTGTTGACTACATTCCCGTAACCAATATTTACAAATGCCATGCCAGACTCCTTATCAACCGGCCAACCTACTCAAGATTCTGAATCTGTTCCCGGATCTTTTCAATCTCTGTCTTCATCATAATGCCCTGATCGGATATCACAATGTCATTTGCCTTGGAAAGAGTGGTATTGGCTTCCCGGTTCAGTTCCTGAGCGATAAAATCCAGTTTTCTTCCCACATTCTCTTCTTTCTCCAACGTCTCCTTCATATGCTGAATATGGCTTTTCAGGCGAACCAGCTCTTCGTCCACACAGATCTTATCAGAATATACTACAAGCTCTGTAGCCACCACACTTTCATCCAGTTTTGTATCCCCCAGCGTCTCCTTTATTTTCGTGCGCAGGCGTTCTTTGTATTCCTCAAAAACTTCCGGAGACCGTCTGCCTATCTCTTCTGCAATGGCTCCCAGAACATCCAGTTTCTGAATCAGGTCTTCCTTTAAAAGCCCGCCTTCTGTTTCTCTGGCCTGGATAAAATGATCCAGAGCACCTGCCACCGTATGGTGCAGCAGTTCCTGAAGTTTTTCTTCATCTACATGTACCTCGTCCAGAGTAAAAACCTCCGGGTATCTCGAAAGCGTGACCGCATCCACTGTATTCGGGACCTGAAACTCATCAGAAATCTTCTTTAATAGTTCCACATAGGATCTGGCCATGTCCGGATTGTAAGTTACAAGAGATTCTCCCTGACGGCTGCTTTCATAAGTTATGTATACGTCGATCTTTCCTCTGCTGACGCTTTCTTTTACCTGCCGGCGGATATCATTCTCAAATGCATTCAGTTTTTTAGGAAGCCGGATCGATATATCACAATATCTGTGATTTACCGATTTAATCTCTACGATCAACCGGGATTCTTCATTTTCTGCTTCAAATCTGCCATAACCAGTCATGCTTCTTATCATATCTGCCCTCATTCCCACATAATGTTCCGCCGCTTGTCTTTCCATCTTTTTACAGACACACCGAAAACTTCATCTATGCATTCCGTATTATTATAAATTACTTACCAGCATAAGTCAAGAATTCTATTGTATTTTTCCCATAATGTAGTATAATCTAACTAGTATAATTATTTTGTAAAAACCGACTTTATTCACAGAATAAATTTATTTGGGAGGAAACAGGATATGGCATTTGATGGCTTTACTATGGCGGCTCTGACAAAAGAGCTCTCCGCCAGACTGACAGAAGGCAGGCTTCAAAAAATCGCGCAGCCGGAACCCGACGAGCTGCTGCTCACAATAAAAAATAACCGTACCAATTTCCGGCTTGTTTTATCCGCAAGTCCTTCTCTTCCGTTGATCTATTTGACAGAGGAACCAAAAACATCCCCATTGACGGCGCCCAATTTTTGCATGTTGCTTCGGAAACATCTGAATGGAGCCCGTATCACTGGGATTTCTCAATACGGACTGGAACGTGTCATGAAGATCGAACTGGAGAATCTTAACGAACTTGGTGACTTGGTGAATAAATCCCTGATTGTTGAGATCATGGGAAAACACAGCAATATCATTTTTCTGGATGAATCCGGCCGGATCATAGACAGCATTAAGCATGTATCTTCTCTGGTCAGCTCGGTAAGGGAAGTTCTCCCTGGAAGGGATTATTTTATCCCCAATACAAAGGACAAGCACAATCCCTATGAACTGACAACAGAACAGTGGATGCAGGAGGTGGTCCGGCAGCCTGTCAGTGTAGCCAAAGGACTTTGTAATTATTTCACTGGTTTCAGTTACACTCTTGCCCATGAAACCGCTTATCGGTGTCATATCGATGGAGATGCTCCTTTTGCTTCCCTGACGGGAAACCAGCTCTCAAATCTTTTGAATACATTGCGGGAACTATTGGATGACTCTAAAAAGGGAATCTTTGCACCGGAAATTGTTTTTCAGGGCACAGAACCTATGGAATTTGCCGCTTTTCCGCTTACTATGTACGGCACATTGGAACACAGGACACAAGATTCTATGAGTAGCGCAGTGGAGACCTTTTACAGGGAAAAGGAGACGATTCAACGGATCCGCCAGAAATCTACAGATCTCAGAAAGAATGTCACCACTCTTCTGGAGCGGAACAGGAAAAAAAAGGGGATACAGGAAAAACAGCTTAGGGATACGGAAAAAAGGGACCGTTATAAAATATATGGGGAACTGATCAATACTTATGGATACCAGCTGACGGCCGAAGATACTGCCCTTACCTGTATCAATTATTACGACAACAAAGAGGTCACGATCACTATCGATCCAACTCTGACAACGGCGGAAAACGCCAATAAATATTTTAGCCGGTACAACAAGCTCAAGCGCACTTTCGAGGCTGTGTCTCAGCAGATTGAAGAAACCAATGAACTGATCCAGCATCTGGAGACGATCCTCACCGCCCTGGATATCGCCAGGCAGGAGGAAGATCTGGTACTGATCAAGCAGGAGCTCATCGACAGCGGGTATATGCGCAGCCATGGAAAAAACAACCGGAAAGGGGGGCGTTCTATGCCAAAGAGCAGCCCGCTTCACTATATTTCTTCAGATGGATACGATATTTATGTAGGTAAGAATAATTACCAGAACGACCAGCTTACCTTTAAGATCGCCACAGGTAATGACTGGTGGTTTCATGCGAAGCAGGCTCCCGGTTCCCATGTGATCATCAAATGTAATAACGAAGAGCCACCAGTCAAAACTTTTGAGGAGGCAGCCAGCCTGGCGGCATTTTATTCCGCAAATAAAAATGCAGACAAGGTAGAGATCGATTACATTCAGAAAAAACATGTAAAAAAGCCAAATGGGGGCAAGCCAGGTTTTGTCGTGTACTATACTAATTATTCCATAATGGCGGCGCCAGATATTACCAATATTAAAGAAGCAGAATAAATGCAGATAAACAGCAGGAGGTATCCTTATGATACGATATGACACACATGTGCACTCTTCCTTTTCTACCGACAGCGATACAAGGATGGAAAAAATGATCCTTATGGGAATTCAAAAACATTTGACGGGAATTACATTTACGGACCATATGGATTATCATTTTCCTTTAAAATATGTAAAAAATGAAACCGGCAAAGCTCCTTTTTCCTTTGATTTTGAGGAATACCTGTCGCGGATTGACGAATTGAGGCATCTTTATTCTGACCGTCTCAAAATCTATTGTGGCGTAGAAATGGGACTGAAGGAAGACGCCTGGGAATCCAACTGGAAACTCAGCCGGAATCCGGCGCTGGACTATGTGATCGGATCTGTCCATCTGGTAAATGAAATGGATCCTTATTATCCCGAATACTGGGAATCCTATGAGGAAAAAAAAGCACTTCTCCTCTATTTTGAAACCACACTGAATAACCTGGAGCAGTTAAAGGAACTTCAGGTAGATTCCCTGGGACATCTTGACTATATTGTACGCTATTCACCTTCCGGATACCGGCTCTACTCTTACCGTATGTTTGCCGATGTGATCGATGCCATCTTAGCTAAGCTTATTGAGAGAAACATCTGCCTGGAGATCAATACTTCTGGTTACAAAGAAGGCGGAACAATGCCAAATCCAAGCGAGGAGATCAGCCGCTACCGTTTCATGGGTGGCAAATGGATTACCTTTGGTTCCGATGCCCACACAACAGACCGCTTGACAGCGGATTTTGACAAAGCTGAAAAACTTGCTGTCTCTGCAGGGTTTGACTCCTATTTAACTTTCGTACAGCGCACACCGGTGGTTCACACATTTTAGTCCAATGATTAAATTGATATAATAAGAGAAAGGGGATTCCGCAAAGCCATTTCATGGCTTTCCAGAATCCCCTTATCTTATTCCTTGCTTTTTAATACTCTTCTTCTTCCTCATCTTCTCCTTCATGCACATCTGATTTTGGCTTTTCCAGTCCCTCGATTACAATGCCATTCTTCTCAGCATAATCCCAGAGTGCAGCATGGATCGCTTCCTCCGCCAGAAGAGAACAATGAACTTTAACAGGAGGAAGACCATCTAGCGCTTCCATAACCGCTTTATTGGTAACCTGCATTGCCTCCTGAACCGTTTTTCCCTTTACCAGCTCCGTAGCCATACTGCTGGTGGCAACAGCAGCCCCACAGCCAAAGGTCTTAAACTTACAATCATTGATAATACCATCTTCATCAATATCCAGATAGATTCTCATGATATCACCACATTTTGCATTTCCCACCGTACCTACACCGCTGGCTCCTTCAATCTCTCCAACATTTCTCGGATTGCTGAAATGATCCATTACCTTTTCACTATACATTTATAAAAACCATCCTTTCCTGAACATTTTTCTATTATTGGTGACTGTTTTTTCTTACGAAATCTTCATAGAGGGGTGACATGCTTCTTAGTTTATCTACAATTCCTGCGATCTTATCCACCACATAATCGGCATCTTCTAACGTGGTATCCTCACTAAGTGTAAGCCTTAATGAACCGTGGGCAATTTCGTGAGGCAGCCCAATGGCAAGAAGAACATGGGAGGGGTCCAGGGAACCGGATGTACATGCAGAGCCGCTGGAAGCACAGATACCTTCCATATCGAGCATAATAAGCAGGGACTCACCCTCGATAAACTGAAAACTGAAATTCACATTATTAGGAAGGCGCTTGGTCCGGTCACCATTTAAGCGGCAGTAAGGAATTGACTTCTCAATCTTTTCGATCAGATAATCCCTGACCTCTTCTTCTTTTCGTACCCGTTCATTCATCGTGGACGCCGCTATGGATACTGCCTTTCCCAGACCGACGATACCAGGTACATTTTCCGTACCTGCCCTGCGCTTTCTCTCCTGTCCCCCACCATGAATAAAGGAACGAAGTTTCAAGCCTTTGCGGATATAAAGAAAACCTATTCCTTTGGGACCATGAAGTTTATGTCCACTGGCACTGAGCATGTCAATGTTCATCGCATCTACGTCAATAGGAATGTGACCAAATGCCTGTACCGCATCGGTGTGGAAAGGAATTCCATGTTCTTTCGCGATGGCTCCGATCTCTTTCACCGGCTGAACCGTTCCGATCTCATTATTGGCGAACATGACTGAGATCAGAATGGTATCAGGACGAACCGCTTTTTTCAGCTGATCCAGTTTTATGATACCATTTTCATCCACATCAATATATGTTATTTCAAACCCACGCTTTTCCAGATAATCACAAGTGTGTAATATAGCATGGTGTTCAATCTTGGAAGTAATAATATGTTTTCCCTTTTCTTCATAAGCTTCTGCCGCCGCAATCAACGCCCAGTTATCCGCTTCACTTCCGCCTGCGGTAAAATATATATCCCTTACATCCGCGTTCAGGGCATCCGCGATGGTCTGTCTGCTGTCATTCACAGCTTTTTTATTTTGGGCTGCAAAATCATACACACTGGATGGATTTCCAAAATTTTA
>CAMXSH010000070.1 GCA_947246475.1 uncultured Roseburia sp. | reverse complement strand
ATCATTACACTTACATATATGATTGCTGGGGTTATGACAGGGAATCACCAGATGCATATTCTGTAACACGTACTATCACCGGTTCTGATTTTCCGTGCGGTAACTTTCTGGAGCCCCAGGGAATGTTTGTAAAAGGCAATGAGCTGTACGTGGCGGATACAGGAAACAGCAGAATTGTAAAACTGGTATTTGAAAATGATGTATTTACCTTTGTGAGTGAAATAAAAGGGTTTGACAACAACGGTACCGCGGAAAACTTAAGTAAGCCACAGGATGTATTTGTGGATAAAGAGGGTAATATGTATATTGCGGATACTGGAAACTGCCGGATCGTCCATCTTGATGCTTCGGGGAATCTGGTGAAGCTTATAACCAAACCCAAAGATGAGACGGTGGATCAGAAGAATGATTTTCTTCCACAGAAACTGGTGGTGGACAGTTCTAACCGTATCTTTACCCAGGTTCAGAACGTAAATAAAGGATTTATGGAGTTTGCCAACGATGGTTCTTTTACTGGTTTTGTGGGAGCTAGCAAGGTTACATATAACTTTTTACAGTATCTCTGGAAGATGGTGGCATCCCAGGAACAGAGAGAGCGTATGGATCTTTTTGTTCCCACAGAGTACAGCAATCTCTGTCTGGATTCGGAAGGTTTCATTTATGCGACCATTGCCCAGATCGGTGATGACGTAGAACCTCGGAATGCACAGCCAATCCGTAAATTGAACGCAAAGGGAACAGATATTCTTGTCCGGAATGGATACGAAGAACCTTACGGTGACCTTTGGTGGACAGGAAGCGGGGAGATGGGTGGACCATCCAAGTTTGTCGATATTACCTGTCTCGATAACGATGTATATTATGCCCTTGATAATACAAGAGGACGTATATTCGCCTATGATTTCCAGGGAAATATGCTATATGCTTTCGGAGGCCACGGATACAAAGCGGGATATTTCATGAATCCATGTGCACTGGAAGACATGGGAGATACTCTTTTGGTGATGGATCAGAATCTGGGATCTATTACACAGTTTACCCTGACGGAGTATGGTAAGTATATTAATGAAGGACTAAGCGAATACAAGCAGGGGCATTATGATGAATCGGCTGCGATCTGGCAGAAAGTATTGAAACAGAATGGTAACTATGATCAAGCTTATATCGGTATCGGCCGTGCGTATTTACGGCAGGAAAAATATACCGAGGCCATGGAGTACTTTAAGCTGAAACTTGATTTTACCAATTATTCCAAGGCATATAAGCTGTATCGTAAAGAATGGTTTGAAGATAACATTGGAATTATTATCGCCGTTCTGGTACTTATTGTCGTCTTTGGTTATGCTTACGGATTTATTAAGAAGGCCAGAAAGGAGGTAGAGAAAGGATGAGTATGAAAGAACGGATTCTCAATAAAGAGAGCTGGATCTCCTATGGAAACTCATTGCGTTATGCTCTGCACTGTATTGTTCGTCCTTTCGACGGTTTTTGGGATCTTACTCATGAAAAGAGAGGATCTATGGCGGCGGCAAATACCATTGTGGTGGTGCTTCTGCTGACGAACATGCTGAGACTGGGATTTACGAGTTTCCTGTTTTACCCGGTTAACTGGAGGACAGTGAATCTTCTTATGGAGATTATGTCATTTTTGCTTCCTTTTGTGGTGTATATCGTGGCAAACTGGTGCCTTACAACTTTGTTTGATGGAAAAGGTACTTTAAAGGATATCTATATGGGTACGGCATATGCCATGTCACCTTATGTATTAATTCAGCTTCCATTGATCGTGCTGAGCAATGTGGTGACGGAAGAAGAAGGTGCATTTTATGTGTACTTCGGTATTTTTTCAACGGTGTGGTGTGGTCTTCTTATCGTGGCGTCTGTTATGATGATCCATGATTTCCTTCTGGGAAAGGCTCTCGGTCTGTTGATCTTTTCTGGAGTAGGTATGCTGGTTATCATATTCCTGTTAGTATTATTCTTCAGTTTGATAAGTGATGGTTTCTCTTACTTCTATTCTTTGTATAAAGAAATCATTTATCGGTTCTATTAATGGAAGGAGGGCAATGTTCAGAATGAAAAAGAAATTTTATTTACTTTTAGTTGCTGCGTTATCTTCCATGTTTGTACTGGCTGGTTGTGGGACATCTGGCGAAGGTTATAAGGAGCTGACCGCTTATACAAACGAAGACAGTCAGACAGAGACTATCAGTAACAATGCACTGGAGCTGACAGTTGACAAGGATTCAACGGCCTTTGTGCTAAAGGACAAAGTACATAATAAAGTCTTTACATCGAATCCTTCTGCAGAGGATGTGGAGAAATATGCGAATGCAAAAGGACAGCTTAAAGATGTATTGAAGTCTACAATGGTGCTTACTTATTCTAACAGCACAGATACGCAGAAAGTAATCAATAACTTTAACGCTTCGATTGCAGATGGCAATTATAAGATCGAAAAGGTAAGCGATACACAGATCGATGTACATTATACCATCGGTGATCTGGAAAAATTATTTGTCTGTCCACTGGTTATCAAAGAGTCCAAGATGAATCAATATCTGGAAAAAATATCTGAGACAGAGCAAAAATCTGTAAAACGTAATTATGTATATTACAATTATGAAGAGCTGAATGAAGCAGAAGATGATACAGAACTTCAGATCGCACTGGAGATGTTTCCGGATCTGAAAGACGAATCTGTATACTATCTATCAGAGAAGATAACGGATTCCAAGGCAAAATCCATGGAGCAGATCTTTACCAAAGCAGGATATACCGAAGAGGAACGCAATAAGGACAGTGAGCCTTATAAGGTTTCCAGAAATAGTGGTAAACCTATTTTTGACATTACGATCCAGTATATTCTGGATGATGGGGATCTGGTGGTTAAGGTTCCTATGGAAAAGATCGAATACAATCAAACCTATCCGATCGTGGAACTTTCTATTCTTCCTTATATGGGAGCAGGAAATTCAGATGAAAAAGGTTATGTTCTTGTACCAGATGGCATGGGAGGAATCATTAACTTTAATAATGGTAAGACCGGTCAGCAGAAATATCTGAGTGAAGTGTACGGATGGGACTATGGTATCAGCCGGAAGATGGTGGTGGATGAATCCAAAGCGTCCTTTCCGCTGTTTGCAGTTTCTAACGAGACGGAAAAGCGTTCCTTTATCTGTGTTGGAGAGGAAGGAAGTTCTTATTCAAGCATAGAGTCAGATATTGCGGGAAAAGAAAACGGATATAACTATGGACGCTTTGTATATAAGATGATCCATGGTGAGGATATGGATATTTCTAAAAAGTCGGATACTACGGTTCGTTCTTTTGAAGCGGGGCTGCCGAAAGAAAATCTGACGCAGCGCTACATCTTTTCTGACACCACAGATTATGTGAGTCTGGCAAAGGGATACCGTGAATATCTGATGGACCGCTATCCGGAGCTGGTGAAAAAAGAAAACTCAACAGTGCCGATGGCAGTAGAGATGATCGGTGCAGTGGACAATGTAGAACATATCCTGGGATATCCGGTGACTCGTTCCCAGGCGCTGACAACCTACTCAGCGGCAGAAGAAATTTTAAAACAGCTTAAAGGTGCTGGTGTGGAAGATCTGAGTGCGAAATATACCGGATGGTTCAACACAGGAGTGAAGCAGAAATCCGCAGCAAAGGTAGACCTGGTAGGAAGACTTGGCAGCAAATCTGATATCAAGAGTCTTGCAACCTATGCTTCGAGTACAGCAGGACTTGACCTCTTCCTGAATGCCAAATTCATGTATGTCATGAAAGACAAGATGTTCGATGGGTTTAGCGTAAACAGGGATGCGGCGAAGTTTGTAAGCCGTGAGATCTGTGAGCTGTATACACAGGATTCGATTGTGTATCAGACCAACAAAGACTTTCCTTTATGTGAGATGTATTATCTCGTAAAACCATCCTATACCATTGAGAATATCGACAATTATCTGTCGGAGATATCTGCTCTTGGTGTAAATAATATCGGATTTGAGGATGTGGGAAATACCCTTGCCGGCGACTATAATCCGAAGGCAAGAGTTTCCAGGGAAGCTTCCATGAATATGCAGATTGATAAGATGAAAGCCCTGAAAGAGAGCGGAAGTCTTGTGATGACAGCTTCTGGTAATCAATATGCTGTGCCATATTCGGATTATGTGACAGATATGGATATTGATGCCAGAGCAGTGAACATTATCGATGAGAGCATTCCATTTTATCAGATTGCTCTTCATGGACTGGTAAATTACTCAGGAAGTGCTATAAATCTTTCTGAAGACCAGACCGATGTGATCCTGAAATCAGCTGAGACTGGGGCCGGATTGTACTATACCTTTATGGATGCGCCCACCAGTGTGCTTCAGGATGGTGAGAACACACAGTATTACGCATGTAATTTCATGGATTGGAAAGATTCTGCCATAGAGCTTTATAATAAGTTTAACAGCAATCTTGGCGACACTTATAGCCAGTTCATTGTGGCACACGAAAAACTTGCCAGTGGAGTTTACAAGACGACCTACGAAAGTGGGAAAGCAGTTATTGTAAATTATAATTATGCAGATTATGATTATAATGGCAAGATGATTCCACAGAGAGACTTTGTAACTATTAAAACAGGAGGTGGAGAATAAATGAAAAAGCAAAAGAAGAAAAAAACACTTGCACAAAAGAATGCCATTGCGGGATATTTGTTTATTCTTCCTTTCATTCTGGGATTTATCCTGTTTATGGTCGTTCCTCTGGGACAGTCGCTGCTGATGACGTTTAATGAAGTAAAACCAGATCCCGAAGCCGCTGGTTTTAGCATGACATGGGTGGGGATCAAAAATTATATGCATGCATTTACGGTGGATGCAGAATTTGTACCATATCTGATCAGTGAGCTTACGACGATGGTGATCAATACACCAGCTACGTTGATATTCAGCTTCTTTATTGCGATGCTGCTGAATCAGAATTTCAAGGGAAGAGGTGCCGTCCGTGCCATCTTCTTCCTGCCGGTAATTCTTTCATCTGGTGTCATCGTAGGTGTTGAGTACAATAACGCACTATTAAGTGATATGAAAGAGGTTATCGCAGAAACCTCCACGGATACAAGCATCACCGGAGTGTTGGAAAGTATACTGGTGACCTCAGACAGCAGTCCAATGTCTAAGATGTTTGAATACGTATTTACGATCATCAATCAGGTTTATAACATAGCGATTGCTTCTGGTATTCAGATCATCATGTTCCTTTCTGCCCTGCAGACGATCTCGCCCAGTATGTTTGAGGCGGCGAAGATTGAGGGATGTACAGCTTGGGAAAGTTTCTGGAAGATCACTTTCCCAATGGTTAGCTCAATGATACTCGTAAACGTAGTGTATACCGTAATCGACTTCTTCTTAAAGACAGATAACACGGTTATGACGAAGATTTCCGAAGAGGTAACAAAGTTGAATTATGGAGTTAGTTCGGCGATGGCTTGGGTATATTTCCTTTGTGTAATTATCATACTTGGTATCATTTCGCTGATTATTTCTAAGAGGGTGTACTATTATGAATAATAAGAAGAATAAATTTAAAACCTTTATCGAACGAAACAAAAAATCCAACGGGTACCTATTGAGAAAAGTATCGTTTAGAGTCTTTTATAAGATTGTACGTGCGGTATTATTGTTTGGATTATGTTTTATGATTCTGCAGCCATTGTTGAATAAGGTCTCACTGAGTTTCATGGAAGAACAGGACTTATACGATTCAACGATTGTTGCCATACCGAGGCACTTTACCCTGGATAACTACAAAATTGCCGGATATCTTATGAAATACTGGCAGTCTCTTCTGAATACAGGAATGATCTCATTGCTTGTCAGTGTTCTTCAGATCATTTCCTGCGTATTGGTAGGATATGGGTTTGCCAGATATAAGTTTCCATTAAAGGGGCTGTGGTTCGGTGCAGTGATCCTTGTAATCCTTGTTCCACCGTCCACGATCCAGTCATCCCTGTATCTGAATTTTGCTTATTTTGATGTTTTCGGTATCTTTAAACTGATTACCGGAAAACCGCTGAATCTGTTGGGGACGGTAACGCCTTATGCGTTGATGTGTCTGGGATGTATGGGTCTAAAGAGTGGTCTGTATATTTATATGATCCGTCAGTTTTTCCGCGGCATACCAAAAGAGTTAGAGGAAGCAGCTTATGTGGATGGATGTGGCAAGGTAGCAACCTTTGTAAGGATCATGCTTCCAGATGCAAAACCAATTATTACATCCTGTTTCCTGTTTGCCTTCGTATGGCAGTGGACAGATTCCTTTTATTCAAATCTGTTCCTGAATTCAGATTTTGCAATTCTATCTGCCAAACTTGCTAATATAGCAGGTGCACTGGATAGTTATCTGGATGTGCGTGGTATTGCCAAAAAAGCAACTACCGCATATTCCCAGGGGATGATCGCTACAGGAACTTTGATGGTGATTATACCGCTTATCTTCATCTATCTGTTTGCTCAGAAAGGTTTTGTGGAAAGCTTGAGCCAGTCAGGTATCAAGATGTGACAAAATAAGTCCTGGCGGACTTATCAGCGAGTTTTTCAAAACTCGGGATGTGCAACATCATGAGCGAAGCCGAAGGCGGAGCGAATGCCAGAGTAGTTTGTTATCACGCTGTCTTCTCCAGGACAGCGTGTAACGATAAAAAAAAATTAAAGGAGGTAAAAAAAATATGAAAGCAAATATGAAAAAGTTGCTTGCAATGGGTCTTACTGTTGTACTTACTGTTGGATGTCTCAGTGGATGCGGCGAAGAAAAAGAAAAATCTTCAAAACAAGATTCCGGATCTAAAAATGAGGAAAATAAAGAGGCTCCACAGTCATCACAGAAAAAGACTTTTGATGACCTTGGTGGAATGACGATCTCCATTGGCGACTGGTATACATCAGAAGAGGTTGGAGAATCTGACTATGCGAGGGCAACAGAAGACTACCGACAGGAAATCATGGAGAAATACAATTTCAAGATTAAGCGTGAGACAAAGTTTTCTTACCAGGATCAGCAGGAAGAATACGTAAATGGTGTTATGTCTAAGAGTCCAAAATGCCAGCTGCACTATCTGTATCAGGAGAAGGTTGCTGCTCCGCTTATGAAAGGACTTATGTATGACCTTTCCACTCTTCCAGAACTTGATTTCAAAGAAGAAAAATGGAATCAGACCGTAGTTGAGCTTATGAGCATCGGAAATGGTATCTGGGGAATGAACCCTGAGGCAGAGCCACGTGGAGGTGTATTCTTTAACAAGCGTATGCTGAAGGAAGCAGGTATCGAGGAAGATGAGCCATATGACCTTCAGAAAGAGGGAAAGTGGACATGGACAAAGTTTAAAGAGTATTGTAAGAAACTTACAGTTGATGCGGACGGAGATGGTAAAACAGACCAGTATGCATTGGCAAGTTTCTCAAAATATTATCTGCCAATGTGTGCGGCAAATAACAACGCAACATTTGTTGATGTAAATGAAGAAGGAAAATATGAAAATAAAAGCGGAAGCAAGGAATTCCTTGAGGCTATGGACTGGGGTATGAGCCTTTATAATGAAGGTTATATTAAACCAAAACCAGAGGGAGCTGCATGGGATTGGTACAAAGCCGCATTCCGTGATGGTGAAGTTGCAATGCAGGTATCTGAGGTTTATGAGATCAGTGCGTTCGCTACTATGGAAGATAACTGGGGATTTGTTATGTTCCCATACAATGAAAAGAATAAGGATGCAACCAACTGCTCCACACCAAACGATAACATTATTGTAATGCCTAGCTGCTATGAGCCGGAAGAGGCAGAGAAGATTGCATTTGCTTATGATCTTTACACAGAGCCTACACCGGAGTTTGATCTTGATGAGGCTTGGAAAGAGCCATATTATGAGCAGTTCAGAGATGATCGTGCGGTGGATGAGACATTGACCATGATGAGAGAACCAGAGCGCAAGCAGACCTCTTATCTTCCAATGCTTGGTGAGCTTGATTATGGTGATTTCTGCTATAGCGTATACGCAGGTGCTACATCACCAGCTAAGCAGATTGAAAAGGTTTCTTCTAAATGGAACAAAGTAATTGAGGATATGAATAAGAAGTATGAGAATTTTGCAGCTTCTCATTCTAAATAATCTGCCTGTTTTCATAACAGGTAAGTAAATAGTGGGGCTGACCAAAGCAGACGGTTGTTTGTTTTGTCCAGCCCTGTTTTAGAATATCCGGGATATATGGACAAAGGGAACAAGATCAGAATTATTGACCAAGATTGGAGAAAAATATGAGCGATAAAAAATATCTGGATGAATCATTATCTTTTGAAGAGAGAGCGGAGGCACTGGTGTCAGAAATGACACTGGAGGAAAAAGTATACCAGACTCTTCACGGGGCACCTGCCATAGACCGTTTGGATGTAAAGGCATATAATTATTGGAACGAGGCACTTCACGGTGTGGCAAGGGCGGGAACAGCTACTGTTTTTCCCCAGGCCATCGGACTTGCTGCCACATTTGATGAAGAATTTATAGAAGATATCGCAGAAGCTGTCTCAGATGAAGGGCGTGCCAAATTTAATGCACAGCAGAAGTATGGGGATTATGATATTTATAAAGGTTTGACATTTTGGTCCCCCAATGTAAATATATTCCGTGATCCGAGATGGGGGCGGGGGCATGAGACCTTCGGTGAGGATCCTTATCTAACATCAAGGCTTGGGGTCCGGTTTATCGAAGGAATGCAGGGGAAAGACGAAAAATATATGAAGGTTGCTGCCTGTGCAAAGCATTTTGCTGTTCACTCCGGACCAGAGGATGAAAGACATAGTTTCAATGCGGTGGTCAGTGAGCAGGATCTGAGAGAAACATATCTTCCGGCTTTTAAGGCATGTGTAAAGGAAGCTGGTGTGGAAGTGGTCATGGGTGCTTATAACCGTACGAACGGCGAGGCCTGCTGTGGAAGTGAAAGGCTGTTGGAGGACATACTGCGGGGAGAGTGGCAGTTTAAAGGGCATGTTACATCCGACTGCTGGGCGATCCGGGATTTCCATGAATATCATATGGTAACCTCTACACCTGTAGAAAGTGTTGCCCTTGCCATGAATAAAGGATGTGACCTGAATTGTGGAAATATTTATGGCAATCTATTAAAGGCAGTTAAAGAAGGACTGGTAGAGGAAGAAACCATTACCCGCGCCGTAAAAAGACTCTTTACCACGAGAATGAAACTGGGACTCTTTGATCCCCAGGAAAAGGTTCCTTTTCATGACATTAATTATTGTGTGGTAGACTGCGGGGAGCATAAAAAACTCAATGAGAAGGCGGCAAGGAAAAGTGCGGTTCTGTTAAAGAACTCTGAGGGGCTTCTCCCATTAGATAAAAAAGCTTATAAAACCATCGGCGTGGTGGGACCAAATGCTAATAACCGGAAAGCACTGGTGGGAAATTATGAGGGGACGGCATCGGAGTATATAACCATTCTGGAGGGAATTCAGAGCTATGTAGGAGAAGAGGCAAGAGTTCTTTATTCTGCAGGATGTCATCTCTGCCGGGACCGAATGCAGGGACTTGCCCAGGCAAATGACCGTATGTCGGAAGTACGTGCTGTGGCAGATGCATCGGATGTGATCATTGCCTGTCTGGGACTGGATGCAAGTCTCGAAGGGGAAGAGGGAGATCAGGGAAACGAATTTGCCAGCGGAGATAAGCCAAACCTGAGTCTTCCAGGACTGCAGCAGGAAGTGTTGGAGGAACTGGTGAAATCCGGGAAACCAGTTGTTCTCGTTCTTCTCTCAGGAAGTGCCCTTGCTGTACCATATGCGGATGAACATGTATCGGCGATCCTGCAGGGCTGGTATCCGGGAGCAAGAGGTGGAAAGGCGATTGCTGATATCCTTTTTGGAGAGTATTCTCCGGAAGGGAAATTACCGGTGACCTTTTACCGCACATCAGAGGAACTTCCAGATTTTAAAGATTATTCAATGAAGAACAGAACATATCGCTATATGAAAAATGAAGCGCTCTATCCATTTGGTTTTGGTCTCAGCTACACTAAATTTGAACTGGGCGGCACAGAGATCTCCGGGGACAGGATAGCGGCAGATCAGAGTGTTACGGTGCGTACGACGTTAAAGAATACCGGGAACATGGAAGGTGCCGAGACGGTTCAGGTTTACATTCACGCCTGTCTGGAAAATGCACCAAACTATCAGCTAAAGGCGTTGAAGAAAGTGACATTAAAGCCAGGGGAGAGCCGGGAGATCACATTGGAACTTGATGATGAGGATTTTGCTCTCTATAATGAAGAGGGGATAAAGGTTCTGGAGCACTGTGATTATGAAATATATGTGGGAACCAGTCAGCCAGATACGAGAAGCAAAGTGCTGACGGGAAAATCCCCAGAAAAATTTATAGTTCAAAATGTGGGAGACGCCATTGAGATCGCTGAATAATTGGAGGAGAGAATGAACACTTCAAACTATACGAAATGCTGGCTGGATTATAAAGAACTGCCAGAAGAGCAGAAAAAAGCTTGTTTTTATTATCCTGTGATGATGGCGGAGGGAAAGGTCGCTGATACAGCTGGGGAAGAGTATTGCACATCCATGGCACAGCTGCTGGGAGAGTCCCTGGAGCTTTTAGGCGATGCCATTGAAGAACCAGGGGTTTATATGGAAGTGAATCCGAAGCTGGAAGTCTCTGACTGTAAAGAGGCACTGGCATACCAGACGTTCATGATCACAGAAGAAGATGGAAGTATGATTATCACCGGGAAGTCTGAAGAAGCACTGTTACAGGGGGTGTTTGCCTTTGTACGGATGGTGTACCTCGGGGAGCTGGATGAGAAGCTGCCCTATCGCTGTACACCGACGATGCCTCTTCGGATCATGGATCACTGGGATGACATGGATGGGAGTATAGAGAGAGGGTACTCTGGGAAGTCCTTCTTTTATGAGGATTATAAAATGTTCTACAATGATAGAACGGAAATGTATGCCCGCCTGATGGCATCCATTGGTACAAACGCCATTGTGATCAATAACGTAAATGTGCATGAAAAGGAAACCTACCTTATCACAGATGTGTATCTTGGCATGGTGAAAAAATATGCGGAACTGTTTGGCAGATATGGTATTAAACTTTTTCTTAGTGTAAATTTTGCTGCTCCAATGGAGCTGGGAAATATCCCGGTATCAGATCCTCTGGATCCAGGTGTGATTAGATGGTGGGAGCAGGCCGTGAAGCATATTTACGAAGTCATTCCTGGATTTGGCGGATTTTTGGTAAAAG
>CAMXSH010000069.1 GCA_947246475.1 uncultured Roseburia sp. | reverse complement strand
TTAAACGAATCCAGATCAATATTTTCATCGGAATAGTTTTCTTCCTCATCGGATAGATCATATCCCATATCAAACATGTCGTTGGTGATCTCCATCTCCCCAGGCGGGACAGCTTCTTCCCTTTGTGGTTCCAGATCCAGAACTGGATCTGGCTCTCCCATAACTGTATCAACGGACTCCACTGTTCCCACATCTATGGCATCTACCAATTCATTATCTTTCTGCGTCTGTTCAATAACATCTGCCATATCTTCCAGGGCAACTGCATTCATGCGGTCCAGATTTTCCGAAATATCAAGACGCTCAAACAGGTCTTTCAGTTTCTTTTCCTCTGAATCCCCACCAGTAGCCTTTCCTTCTTTAGATAACATGGCGGCCGCTTCGCTGAGAGCATTTTCAGACTGTTCCCATGGATCTATTGAATTAGCCAGATGGGCCAGCTTCTCTTCCACCACATCCCGCTCTCCCTCCTGTGATTCTTGTTCAAGCTCGTTTATCATCCCAGAAAATGATTCCACAGCTGGCTGCTCAATTATCCCAGAAAGATCTTCTTCCTCTTCCGGGATCTGGGATGTATGGTCCAGCTCCCAGACTGACTCCGGTTCTGTTTCCTTTAAGGACTGTTCCGGATAATCGATAGACGAAGCCGATTCTTTTTTCTCTCCATTTTGTGCCAGGGGATCAATAAACACTTCGTTCTCAAAGCTGGTATCCGCCCCGGTTGAAATTGTAGTAAGTGAATCCTCTGCACCTCCCAGCATAGCGCCATTCACGGCTCCAAGCATACTACCATTGTTTCCATCATTTCCAAAGGAACTTCCCACACCTGGACTTTGAATCGTCTCATCCAGACCTCCGTCTATACCGGTAACGCCCCCCCCCATCATCTGTGTATCTGAAAAAGAAGATCGATCATCTGATAGAAAATCGGAATCCAGCGCATCGTTAAAAATTGACCTTGATCCCTTTGGTTTTTCCTGTTCATTAGATTGTTCTGCCAGGTCGTCCTTCACCATATTATTGGCTACAAAATCCAGAGAAATGGTCCATTCTGGTTTTTCTTCCGTAGATATCCCCAGATCGATTTTTCCTTTTCCCATATCAAATCAACCCCTTTATTACAATACATTTTATCGCACATACAGTTATACATATTTTACTACAAATTATGTAAAAAAACAATAAAAAAAAAATTCATACATTCTATTGCCATACATAAATTTTAATAACCCTTGTTTTGAACGGAGCCATCGAATGAAGGAAAAAATATTGAAAGGAACTATTTTTCTGACAGCAGCCGGGATCCTGACAAGAATCATCGGATTTTTATATCGTATCTTTCTGGCAAATACACTGGGTGAAACAGAACTCGGCATCTATCAGCTGGTTTTTCCTGTGTATTCGATCTGTTTTACCTTGTACGCCGCTGGACTTCAGACTGCCGTTTCCCAGCTGATTTCCAATCCCAATTATAAGTATTCAAAAAAAGTCATAAAAACAGGGATATTGCTTTCATTGTGTGTCTCTGTGTCCCTCTCCGGGCTGGTGTTTGTTTTTTCCGATTATATCAGTCTGCGGTTTCTTTTCGCTCCTAAAACAGCCCCATTGCTGAGAATATTGGCATTGATCTTCCCCTTCTGCGGTATTACGAGCATGATCAATGGTTATTTTTATGGTCTTCGGGAAGCCAAAGTTCCCGCCATCACCCAGATGGTAGAACAGCTTTTCCGGGTGGGATTTGTCTTTTTGATCTATGCAAGCCACATTTGCGAATTTTCCAGCAAAGTAGCCGTAGCTGGACTTATTGCCGGAGAACTATGCTCCAACTTATACAATCTGATCAGTCTCAAAAGAACCCGGCAAAAAGAAACCGGAGTCCTAAAACTATCCACGGCAAAAATCGCCAGTGCAATCGTAAAACAAGCCATTCCCCTAAGTGGTACAAAACTGGTCATCTCACTGTTAGCAAGTCTGGAATCTGTACTTATCCCGATTATGTTCATGAAATACGGACTTTCACACGATAGCTCCCTGGCTCTTTATGGGGTGATCACCGGCATTGTACTCCCCTTTATCCTCTTTCCAGGAACCATAACGAACTCCCTGTCCGTCCTGCTTCTTCCAGAAATATCCAAAGCAGACAATGAAAATAACAGAAATAAAATACAGCATACTACCCAGATCACGATCAAATACTCATTGCTACTCGGCTGTATGGCTACCGCTGTGTTTTTAAATTATGGAACAAGCATCGGAACCCTGTTTTTTCATAGCGAAAATGCCGGCAGGCTCCTAACGCTTTTGGCGGTCATCTGTCCTTTTATTTATGTCTCCACAACCCTGGCAAGTATCATCAACGGCTTGTCCAGAACTCACATTACCTTTCGCAATACCGTATCCGGGCTTTTGGTGCGAATCCTGTTTCTTATTTTTATAACCCCAAAATATGGGGTGTACGGGTATCTGCTGGGTCTTCTTCTCAGTCAGATGATCATTAGTATCCTGGACAGTGTGTATTTGATCCGAAACAAATATACACAGATCGATCTAGGAAAATGGCTTATCCTGCCGGCAGCATTATTTACTTCTTCGATTTACCTGTTCCGGCTGATGGCACAAAAAATATGCCTTTCTCTCCATATCGAAAAAGACATATTTTTACTAATTTCCATTATACCAGCCTTTTTTGTCTCTTTTTATATCTTTCACGCCCTGGGGCTGGTCAGCAGACGGGACTTTTCATAAGAGCTGTAACAACTCCTGTTCTGTAATGATCGGTATTCCAAGTTCTTTAGCCTTTTTATTTTTAGAAGATGAGGAAGAACTATCATTGTTCACAAGATAGTCTGTGTTCTTACTGACTGAACCACTCACTTTTCCACCGGACTGCTCAATCCGTTCTTTGCATTCACTACGATTAGAAAAATGTTCCAAACTTCCCGTGATCACAAAGGTCTTCCCCTCCAGGCTGCCAGAGGGAGAGGATTTTTCTGGCACGGATATCGTCAGGATCTTTTCCAGTTTCTGCAGAAGATCCTTATTTGCCTCCTGGGAAAAATAATCTACAAATGATCTAGCAAGTTTTTCTCCGATACCATCAATGGCAGTCAGCTGCTCTTCTGTCAGACAGTAAAACTCCGTAAGTGCCATCGGATAGGTATGGCACACAAGCTTTGCCATACTGAGACCAAAACCTTTGATCCCGAGAGCATACACAACCCGCTCCAGACTCACTGCTTTGGCAGCATCTATCGCTTCGATAAGATTCTGAAAAGATCTTTCACCAAAACCTTCCATTGTCTCAATCTCTTCTTTATACTGCTCCAGGGAAAAAATATCACTCAGATCCTGAAGCCATCCCCTGGCAATAAATTTTTCCAAAGTAGCTTCTGAAAGGCCTTCGATATTCAGGGCATCCCGGCTGACAAAATGAGTAAACCCTTTAATTTTCTTCGCATAACATTCAGGGTTCATACAAAATAAAAATTCTGATCCATTCTCCTGAACACGTTCTGTCTTCTGGTGACAGACTGGACATTGATCAGGAATTGGCAGGTCACCACTCCCTGTTAGATTTTCCTGAATCTGTGGGATGATCATATTTGCTTTATACACAGTAATATGATCCCCGATCCCCAGCTTCAGCTCTTTCAAGATACTGATATTGTGAACACTGGCACGACTTACTGTCGTCCCTTCCAGCTCCACAGGTTCAAAAATTGCTACTGGATTAATCAGGCCGGTCCTTGAAGCACTCCACTCCATCTCTAACAATTCCGTCTCGGCTAACTCATCCTGCCACTTAAATGCAATGGAATCCCTGGGAAATTTGGCTGTTCTTCCCAGGCTGCGGCTATAATCAATATCATCATAGGTCAGCACCAGCCCGTCGCTTGGCAGATCCATTCCTCCCGTGATCTCATCAGAAAATCCAGCAACTGCCTCTCTAATATTTTCTGCAGTTACCACTTTATAAGGTACAACATCAAATCCAAGATCTTCTAAAAAATGAAGTATTTCTTCTTTGCTTTTAAATGTAGATTCTTCACCGTCCGTCTCAATTCGGTTATAGGCATAAAAATGGACATTTCTCTCTGCTGTTATCTTATTATTCAGCTGTCTGACAGTTCCGCTGCACAGATTCCTGGGATTCTTATATTTTTCCTGAATATCTGTAAAAGAACGGTTCAAAACTTCAAAATCAGAATATCGGATCAATGCCTCTCCCCGGATTATAAGTTCTCCATCATAACGAATCTTTGAAGGTATATTTTTGAATGTTTTCGCATTATTCGTGATCACCTCACCAATTTCCCCATTCCCCCGGGTCAATGCCTTGACAAGAACTCCTTCCTGGTAGGTCAGGATCACGCTGAGCCCATCCAGTTTTAAAGACAAAAGTCCTTTTCTTTCACCAAGCCATTCTGCCAGTTCCTCTACATCCTTTGTCTTTCCCAGTGAAAGCATGGGAGCCACATGTGCCTCCTTTGGCAGCTCGCTAAGTGTCTCATAACCTACATTTATGGTCGGGCTGTTTGCCATGACGATCCCTGTCTTTTTTTCCAGGGCACAAAGTTCATCATATCTCTTATCGTATTCAAAATTTGTCATAATCTCATCCTGACCCTGATAATAAACCTGGGCAGCATGATTGAGTGCTGCAACCAGCTCCTTCATTTTTTCAATGTCACTCATTATAATATTTCTGTCCTTTCAATGATTGTTCCAATACCTGTAACTCTTCGTCCGTCAAATAACGCCACTTCCCCTCTGGAAGAATATCAAGATAAATATTCATGATACGAACCCGTTTTAGACTGACCACCCGGTATCCAAAATATTCACACATCCTTCGTATCTGCCGGTTCAATCCCTGGGTCAGAATGATCCGAAAGGTCCGATCATCAATCTTTTTCACCTGGCAGGGTCTGGTCATCGTATCAAGAATAGGTACTCCCTGTCTCATCGCCTCTAATACTTTACCCTTGACCGGACGGTTTACCCTGACAATATATTCCTTCTCGTGCCCATTTCTGCCTCTTAAGATCCGGTCAGTCAGTTCCCCATCATTTGTAAGAAGAATCAATCCCGTAGATTCTTTATCCAGTCTTCCCACAGGATAAATGCGTTCCTTAAATCCGATATAGTCGATTATATTGTCCCTGTCCTTTTTGCTGCTGGTACACACAACACCTGCCGGTTTATGAAAAGCGATCACAACCCGGCCTTTATTCTTAACGACTGGTTCCCCGTCCACACAGACACACTGTCCTGACATCACTTTATCTCCAAGTCCTGCCGTTCTGCCATCAACGCTCACCCTTCCCAATCCCAAAAGACGGTCTGCCTCCCGTCTGGAACAATAACCGCAAGTGCTCAGATATTTATTAAGCCTAATTTGTTCCTCCAAATCAATTACTCCTTACTCTAAAAGAGCCTGTCGGTAGTCTTGCCTGGAAAATTTCCAGACCGCCCCGTATCAGGCTCTTATCTTAGCTCCACAACAGTTAGAAATACAAATTTCTATCTGGTATCATCAAGTTTGCTTATCCTGTTCTTTTGTATCTTAGCTTCAATATATATAACAACTTAAAATATATTTCTATATCGCCAATAAGTTTGCTTATCCTGTTCTCCTATCCCTACTGTGCTGGTGCCGCATTGGGGTCCGCTGCTGGTGGATTCGCTGCATTTGGATCTGGTGCTGGCTGACCTGCTGCATTCGGATCCGCTGTCGGCTGACCTGCTGCATTCGGGTCCGCTGCCGGCTGATTTGCCGCATTCGGGTCTGGCGCTGGTGTGGGATCTTCTGCCGGCTGTTCATTCTGGCTGGCAGAGGCCGCAATCTCCTGATCCATCTTCTGATAGAGCTGTTTGAATACCTCGTCTGCATTTATCGCTTCCTGCAGCTTATTGGCAACTTCCTCTTGAAGTTCTACCACATGTGAATTCTTATCTGCCGCCAGAATAAATTCTTCCTCGTGCTCTTCCAGCGCGCTCAGATAGATTAGATTTTTTCCATCAGAACCTACTGTTACATATACGCCACTCAGGCAGGGAGCCAGTGTCTCAATATTTTTCAGCTTCATATCATATCGGATATAGACACGCAATGCACCATTTTCCTCATTTTTCAAGGAATAACATACGATATTGCGATAATCTTCTACATATTCTGCCTGGGTAATAAGCTTTTCCTGATCAATCTGGTTAATATCACTAACCAGAGGCTCCATCATCTCCATATTGACATCCCGTTTCGCCTGAAAATAACTGTTGATCAGATTTATTACGTTTTCGTCAGTACACTTTGGCAAAGCAGCATCCTGAATCGGATTTGAACTTTCTCCCCCGGTTGGGATCAATGTCAGGATTAAAAAACTTAGAAGCAGTGCACCAATGGAAATAACAATGATCAGTTTTTTGTATTTTAATTTCATAGAATCTACCTTCTTATCCTTTTATTGTAAATTTTAAAGATTTGTACCAAACAAATTATATCAATTTATCCTGTATTTGTCCATCACTTTAAGGAGTTTTTTATCTCAATAAGCTCTTCCGTCTCAAAAGAATAGTCTGAATTGCAAAAGTGACAGTTCATCTCAACGGGAGTTCCTTCCTCGATCAGCGACTCCAGTTCTTTTTTTCCTATAGCAGCCAGAGCCTTCCTCACCCTCTCTTTGGAGCAGCCACAATAAAACTGGACCGTAATTTTCTCTGTGATCTCCAAATCAAATCCTTCCAGAATATATTCCAGCATGGATTCTGGTGTATATCCCTTTGTGTACATTGTAGTCACTGATTCAATGTTTTTAAGGCGTTCTTCCAGTACGGTGATCACTTCTTCCGAAGCATCCGGCATAAGCTGTATCATATATCCGCCACTTTCCCGGACAGTATTGTCTTTGTTCATCAAAACCCCCAGTGCTACAGAAGAAGGTGTCTGTTCTGAAACGGCATAATAATAGGTGAGGTCCTCCGCTATCTCTCCAGATACAAGATTTATACTTCCACTATAGGGTTCTTTTAATCCCATATCCCTGATCACTGTCAGGACTCCCAGATCCACTGCCCGTCCCACATCTAGTTTTCCAGCGCTGCTAGCCGGAAGCGAAACCTGGGGAACCAGGGGAAATCCTTTGACGTTTCCTCTGGCATCTGCGGTAACAGTAATCCCCTTTACTGGTCCAGAACAATCAATCTTTACGGTCAGCAGATCTTTTTCCCCCTTCATCATGGCTCCCATCATCGCTCCTCCAGACAAAAGCCTGCCCAGCGCAGCAGTGATCACCGGACTGGTATTGTGCCGGCATCTAGCCTCTTCCACAAGTTCCCTGGAAGTAATGGCAAAGCATCTGATCTGTTCTTCTGCTGCAACCGCCCGAATCATATAATCACTCATAAAATTTCCTCCTTGATAAAAAAACTTCTTTACATTTCAACGAATGTTGTATATAATGAGAGAGATGCATCAGTGGCTCAATGGATAGAGTAGCGGCTTCCGAAGCCGTTGGTTGGGGGTTCGAGTCCCTCCTGGTGCATTTTTTTAATGCAATCGATCACTCAAATTTCTTTTCCTCTCTGCGATAGATATATACCCGGTCTGAGAGCACTTCGTCTTCATCCACATACTTTTTATTGATATTATTTACCATAGAAGAAAACGTCCCATAGAGATCTTCTTCCTCACAGGGAACAACAATCATCTCGTGGATACTGCTGGGAAGCAGATACAGATCCGAATCATATTCATCGGCGATCTGTTCAATCACACCATCATAAAGCACTGCCGCTGCGCCATTTATACCTAGTTCATTCGAGACTATTATCATATCTATTTTTTCTTCTTTTGTCAAATCTTTCTCTGGCTCCAGTGTATACTCTCTGGTATTCATATAACGCTCCATCAGCTGGCTTAGCTCACATACCCGCGCCGGAAGCAGTTCTGGCGTATTTTTTTTCGCCAGTTTTAACAGCTGTTCCACAGATACCCCCCACCTCTGCTGTAGTTCCCTGGTAATCTTTAATGACTGCATACATGAATCATTGATGGACACCACCAGATGAAATGTGATCGCCATATCCAGAAAAGGAATATAGGGGATATCTTTCAGCAAAAATGGATTTTTTTCTCTGGAGATCAGCCTGTATATGACCCTGTCCCTGCTGCTGGTATAATCTACGCTCAGCCCATTTATGCGCTGCAGTCCCTTTATGCTTTGTTCATAGCGCCCGATCACTTCTTTTATGGCATCCTGTACAGTTACTTCCTGAACTTTGTAACTTTCATACAAATCTTCAATATAAATCGTCGGCGCTATATTTTCTGTCTTTTTCTGAAATATGATGCCAGTGTACTCTGTAGAATTATTTTTCATCGTAACCGTATCCGTTATTTCATATTGGTCCCCTAGCTGTCCCTGTGCTCCCACGGCTATCAACGCCGCAAAATCTTTTAACTCCATTCTATCATCCTTTCGCTTATCTTTATAGAGATTCTTCGATGATAAAAGCACCCCCTTTTTTCACTTTTTTGAGTCTGGAAAAAATTAGATTATAGATTTTCAGAAATAGGTGAATTGAAGAATTTCTTATGAACCAATTCTAACAGAATTTTTACTTATCTGCAACGATCATATAAGGGAGTTTTCCATCACAACCGGGAGTTTTCTTATGTTTCCGTTTATTTTACTAAGAAAAAAACTGTTGCTACAGTAGTTTTTTGATTCCATCACTACTTTCGCAACAGTTTTGTTTGTCCTACACCGATAGGGAAATTCTTGAAAATGTAGAATGCTGGCGCCGGTATGTATCATTATCTTTCTGTCTTAATTCACCCTCTACCTGCACCAGTTTTTTCTCCAGTTCCCTGACTTTCTGTTCATCCCCGGAAGCCGCATTAATCTGCTGTTCCAGCTGCTGTTGTTTTTCTTTCAGCTTTTTAATCTCCCTGTCTACCTTATCCGTATTTCCGACACACTTTTCCCCGGATTTCTTCGGACCATCAAAAACGATTTTTCGGCTGCCATCTTCATTCTGTCCCAGCTGATACATTCCGCTTGGTTTCACCCTTGATCTTTCACTGCAGATATATTCATCGCATGGAACAGGTATTTTATCCGATGACTCTGGATCCTTGTGCACCTTATTTGTTTCCTCCGCCTTTTCCGCCCGGTCAAAGAACTGTTCTGCTTTCAGCCGCTCTGCATAACTGGTTCTGGAATCGCTGTAAATTCCATTAATTTTCATTGACATAAGCCTGCCTCCTTGAATTTATACGATAGGGCATTGTCACAAACATGTTCTGCCCTTCACTATCTTCTTCGGCTGCCTGCCTCGTCAAATGAATCGGTTTGCTGTGAGCTGCTTCCTGGATGCTGTGGAATGATCAGCAGTACGCTGAGTATACATGCAGATCCCTGAGTCTTTATACTCATGGCACCTTGATACTTTTCAGCCACCATTTTTATATTGGACAAACCAGTCCCCCTTGGGGGCAGCTTCTCTCCTTGAAAGCTGTTTTCAACCTCCAGTAAAATTAAATCTCCCTGTATCCGGCCCGTCAACCGGATATATTTTTCTTCTCCATGATCCAGACGTTGGCAGGCATGGATAGCATTGTCCAGAGCATTTGACAGGATCACGCAAAAGTCAATGTCACGCACCAGACAAGGATAGGGAAGGATCAGGGAACAATGGACATCCATACCCAAAGCACCTGCTATTCCAAGTTTATTTCCCACCAGCATATCTACTACTGGATTATTTGTGCTGCATGAAAATGACAATTCTGTTGCCATGCTCTCCATATCTCCAATATAATCCAGTGCCTGTTCTGTTCTTCCCCTCTGCAGAAGCTCCTTAACCACAGATATATGGTTCTTTATATCGTGGCGAAAGGACTTTGTTTTTTCGTACCTGGTCCGTACTTCCTCCACATACTGGTTCAGGGAATGTTCCTGCTGTTCCAGCAGGGATAATTCTGTACTAAGATGAAAATTTTCCAACAGTTTCTTATAGGCGAACATAATACAGAACAGACTTATCATTCCCAGGAACTGTATGATCAACAACTGAACGTGATTTTTATACCACGCGGCCCCATTTTCATCTGCGATATTCAGGTTGCCATAAATCACAGAACTAATATACTGCTCCATGAAAAATATCATGACGATCGGTGTTAAGATTATAAGCAGGTATTTCTTTTTTATGGTATCATAAAAGGAAAAATAACGCCATACCAGCCAATAGCAGAAAACTGCCAGGAAGCAGGATGCCACATTCCCTAATATCATCAATAAAATACCAACCCGCTTATGGTCAAATGAGAGCAGCCAGGGATACAAAATAGTCAGAAGAGAATTTATCACTCCAAAACTTAACTGCATGATCTCGGCTGTCAGTACCGCATATAATACAACGGACTCCCGGTCTCCTTGGCATATAAATATCCCGCCAGTGGTTAGCAGAAGAACATATAATACTAATTCAATCATGCTTCCGGACGGAATCACACTGATGAAAATAAATCCAGCAAATGAAAACAGGAAAAAATACAGGCAGCTTACTTTCTTTTTCAAAAACCGGGTAAGAAAATAAAAACCTATAAAGATCTGAACGCTACCCATTATATATATATTAAATAAATCCATATAGCCCCACTTCCTCCTGACCATCAGATTTTTTCTAACTCATTCGCTTCATCGTGCAGTATTACCTATCATTCTGCTAATCTTCTCCACCTTTCATATACTGCAGGATCACATTGGAAAATTCTTTACTCCGCAGACGTGACACAGGTATTTCTCTTCCATTTTCCATGTAGGCTGTTCTGTTTTTATAACTCTTCAGATACTTCAAATGGATCAGGTAACTCCTATGACAGCGGAAAAAACCATGATTCAGCTTTTTTTCCAGATTTTCAATCCTGTCATAATAATCGATCACCTCAGCGGACGCCAAATTCAGATAGATCTTTCTGTCGATGATCTCACAAAAAACAATATCTTCGATAGAAATAATACGGCTCTCATATCCCTTTTGAATAAGTAAATTTTCCTCACTGGCATTTTTCATGGAAGCCAGAAGACGCTCCATCATTTTTTTAAAATATTGTTCTTCGATGGGCTTTACAAGATAATCATAGGGCTGTACCTCAAATGACTGAAACACCATTTCTTTCAGAACCGTGATAAAGATCAGTACCCCCTTAAACTTACGGCGTCGCAGCTTCCTCGCTGTCTCTATACCGTCAATCCCCTTCATCTGAATATCCAAAAACAAAATATCTATTTTTTTATCATATTTTATCAATTCCTCTCCGCTGGAAAACTGCAGAATTTTAATCTCTATATTTTTTTGGCGGAAAAAACCGGAAACCATTGCCTGGATCCTATCTGACATATACCGTTCATCATCACAGATCCCAATGCGAATCACATGATCACCTCCTGAAAAATGATATTTTACCACTTTCTTGCTTCCAGGACAATAGGCAGGCAATGAAATGCAGTATTATGGTCGTGAAATGCTAAAAAATCCCCACAGAAAGATTTCTCTCTGTGAGGATCCTGGATGTAATTTATTGGAGAATCAGACAATTCCCTGAGCGGTCATTGCCTCTGCCACTTTCTCAAAGCCGGCAATATTTGCTCCTGCCACATAGTTTTTCTCGAAACCATATTTCTTGGAAGCATCATCGCAGGCATGGAAAATATTTACCATGATATCTTTTAATTTACTGTCAACTTCTTCAAATGTCCAGCTCAGTCTCTCACTGTTCTGGGACATCTCCAGAGCAGATGTGGCCACACCACCGGCATTAGAAGCCTTACCAGGAGCAAACAACACACCATTTGCCTGCAGGTATTCTGTTGCCTCGATGGAAGTAGGCATATTTGCGCCCTCTGCCACAGCCAGTACACCATTTGCTACCAGTGTTTTGGCATCATCGATCAGAAGTTCATTCTGTGTAGCACAAGGAAGAGCAATATCAACCTTTACAGACCATACGCCTTTTCCTTCATGATACTGAGCAGAAGATCTCTTCTCTGCATACTCTGTCAGTCTTGCACGATTTACTTCTTTTACTTCTTTCAAAAGCGCTACGTCGATTCCTTCTGGATCATATACCCAGCCAGTAGAATCTGAAACAGTAACAACCTTAGCGCCCAGCTGCTGTGCTTTCTGGGTTGCATAAATTGCAACATTACCAGAACCGCTGACTGCGATGGTCTTTCCAGCGATGTCAATGCCGTTGCATTTAAGCATTTCTTCTGTATAGTACAGAAGACCATATCCAGTAGCCTCTGTTCTAGCCAGAGATCCACCAAAAGTAAGTCCTTTTCCTGTCAGGACACCTTCATAACAGTTACGGATCCTCTTGTACTGTCCGTACATGAAACCGATCTCTCTCGCACCTACGCCGATATCTCCGGCTGGTACGTCAGTGTCTGCACCGATATGTCTCTGCAGTTCTGTCATAAAGCTCTGGCAGAACGCCATAACTTCTCTATCAGATTTACCTTTTGGATCAAAATCGCATCCGCCTTTTCCTCCGCCAATCGGAAGACCTGTGAGGGAATTTTTGAAAATCTGCTCAAATCCCAGGAATTTAATG
>CAMXSH010000068.1 GCA_947246475.1 uncultured Roseburia sp. | reverse complement strand
TCCCATCGCCGCCAGAACCTCTTTGAGCACTGGTATCTGCTCTCTCAGCTCCTCTGCCATGGGCTTTCTCGTTCCCTTATACGCCTCATACATTTCATGGCGGAAGGTAGGCGCTTTCATATCGAATGCCACCATCAGATGTGTCGGCGCTTCCTCCTCCATCACTTTTAAAAGAATATTTAAAAAACCAAAGATCGCATTGGTGTGGAGCCCTTCCTTATTCGTCAGCTCCGGCACCCCATAAAAAGCACGGTTCACTATGCTGTTTCCATCGATCAAAACCAGTTTATCCACTATCTCATCCTCTCTTCCACCCAACTTCCTCACTCTGTCTGTCAGGAATTTCTTTCACTTAGTTCGACGGCGTGAATTCACATCGTCGAGCTAACATTACTAAAGAGAGGTATGCCCTGACCTCTCCAGTCTCCCGGCGCACGCCTCTCCTCTGATCCTCTATTCAACGGAAATAAAGTAATAATAGATCGGCTGTCCGCCATACTCTGTTTCCACTTCGATCTCATTATATTTCTCACAAACTGCGGCGGCGATCTCCTGTGCCTCTTCCTCAGTACTTTCCTCGCCATAATACAATGTGACAAGCTCCGTATCCTCATCCTTAAGCTCTTCGATCAACTGGAGTGTGGTCTCCTTTACATTGCTGCCCACCACCTCAATGGTCTTGTCACTGAGCCCCATGATATCACCCTGTTTGATCTCTTTTCCATCGATGGAAGTGTCACGGACCGCATAGGTTACCTGCCCCGATTTGATCTGCTGCACTGCCTCCGTCATGGCGGCCTCATTTTCTTCTGCAGTGTTTCCATCAATATAATTGATCATGGCAGTAATCCCCTGGGGGATATTCTTCGTCGGGATCACCACGATATGCTTATCTTCCGTCAGGTCCCTGGCCTGGTTCGCTGCAAGAACGATATTGGAGTTATTTGGGAAAATGTATATCGTCTCTGCCCGGACCTGGGAAACAGCGTCAAGTATATCTTCCGTACTCGGATTCATCGTCTGCCCGCCTTCGATCACATAATCCGCTCCGAGTTCCCGGAAGATATTTCCCAGTCCCTCACCGACGGAGACACTGATAAATCCTACTTTCTTCCACGGGGTCTCATCCTCTTTTTTCTCCCCCGCTTTTGGTGTCACCTCCGGTGCTGTCCCTGCCGTACTGGCAGACTGGATCAGCCGTTCATTATGCTCTTCCCGCATGTTATCGATTTTCATACGGGACAGTTCGCCGTAGGTGAGTCCTTTCTGTATCGCCAGTCCTGGATCATTTGTATGAACATGGATCTTCACCAGCTCCTCATCCGCCACACATACAATGGAATCCCCAATGCTCTCCAGATATCCTTTCAGGCTCTTCTCATCCCAGGATGTAAATTCTTTTTCTAACAAAATAATAAATTCCGTACAATAGCCAAATTTGATATCTCCTGTGCTGATTCCATCCACATTTGCACTATTTGATGTGTTTTTAATGACAGGAGCACCGCCTCCTGCTTCATAGTGGATCTCTTTTCCAGTAAGTGCATCATAAACACCTTCCAGTATCGTCACAAGCCCTTCGCCGCCAGAGTCTACCACCCCTGCTTCTTTGAGCACTGGCAGCATGTCAGGAGTGCGGGACAGGACCACCCTCATCTGCTCAATGACCTGACGCGCAAATTCTACGATATCATCACAGTTCTTGGCAATTTTAGAAGCATGTTCTGCTCCTCCCTTTGCCACTGTAAGGATTGTCCCCTCTTTGGGTTTCATAACTGCCTTATATGCCGAATCCACTGCCTTTTGAAAGGAGTGGACAAGAATCTTTACATTGATCTCTTTTTCGTTTCGGATCACTTTCGTAAATCCGCGGAGAAGCTGGGAAAGTATCACTCCCGAATTTCCTCTGGCGCCACGCAGGGAACCACTGGAGATCGCTCTGCATATCGTCTCCATATCCGGATCCTCGATGGCCAGAACTTCATTTGCCGCCGACATGATCGTCATGGTCATATTGGTTCCCGTATCGCCGTCTGGTACCGGAAAAACATTTAAATCGTTTATATATTCTTTTTTAGCCTGAATCGCTGCCGCTCCCGCCAGAAAACACTTTTTCACCAGCAGCGCATCCATCGTTTTTACTATCAATTTTTTGTCCTCCAAATCGTCAATGATACAAGACACTCCTGTGTAGTACAATAAATATTATATAGACTTAATTTTGGTTGTACTAGTTGACCACTCTTACGCCCTCTACACACACAATTATTTTCCCAACTTTCATCCCGGTAAATTCCTCAACTTTATATTTTACATTATCTACCAGGTTTTCTGCCACAGTCATGATGCTCACACCATAGGCAACTATAATATGCATCCCGATAAACAATTTGTTATCCTGTATTTTTACATTTACCCCGTGTCTGATATTATCTCTCTTTAAAAGCTGTACGATACCATCCTTCATGCTGACGGATGCCATCCCCACAACACCAAAGCATTCTACAGCAGCAGAACCTGCATATTTCGCCAGAACATCTTCATCCACAACGATCTTTCCCATTTCATTATCTAACTGCCCTCTCATATGAACCCTCCAATCAAATTTCAAAATACATTATTACTAGTTTACACCAAAACCTTGGAAAAATCAAACCTTTGGAACAAAGATTTTCACCCGCTAGACTCCAGACACCAGTACAGTACATCAGAGTCACTATTTTTTGCACCATGCATAAAATAGGATATGAGTAAATTTATTTTTCACAACCAGAAAGGAGTCAGTGTATGAAGCGTCTTCTCGGATTTATCCTGTTCTGGCTCGGAATCGGTATGACGATCATGCTTTTTATTACAAATGGTTTTCTTGCCATCATTATCATCATACTGTGTCTGGTCATTGGATATAACCTGTTTACATCCTGTTAAAAACATCTTTCTCATTGTAAATCTTTTTTATACATGGGTACTTAGCTTTAGCTCCCATAGAGCTGGCGGTGCACAAAGCTCGTCCGGGAGCCAGATTGCTATGATCATTTTAGCAGTGAGAGTATAGACTGGGTATTGCGATTTGTCTGACTCTGAATACTCACACCCGCCCGCTGTAAAACTTTTGATTTGGAATATTCTACCATTTCAGAAGCCATATCCGCATCCCGGTCAATAGATTCTGAATTCTGAGTGTTTTCAGCGGCAATATCGTTGACCCTGACCGAATATTCCAGGCGGTTCTCCATTGCTCCATATTTACTCCGCACAGAGCTCAGGTAATTCAATGCCTCATCGATTCTATCAAGCGCTTTATCGGCATATTTATGTTTGGTGATGGTAACAGAATTGACGCCCAGGCTCATGGTACTCATACTATACCTCTTCAGTTCTATCCCCTGCTGACCATTGGCGCCGATCTGAAGCCATTCGTCCACCGCCTGGTCATAGCGTCCCATGGTCTGATAAAACAATGCTGTTTTTGCCGGTCCCTGAATGTTCTCAATGGTATGTACCCCTAATTTGTTGTAAGCGAATTTCAGCATATCGCCCGAAAGCGAGACCTTCAGACATGAATCATCTGCCGCATCGGTGATCACCTTATTCAAAATATCTACCAGCTCTTCGGCAGTATCGTATCTCCCCTCTGGAATTTTGTAAGTATATGTCTTTCCATCCACATCAATGGAAAATTCATTTTCTCCATCCTTTAACTCCAAACCGCCAGAAATATCCTTCGTCCCTGTCACATAGGCAGGAATAGGGTCTCCATCTGTCTTATAAAAGATACTGAACAATGCCTTTCCACTCAGACCATCGATGGCGTAGTCACCCGGCGTCAGTTCCAGCTGCTTATTCAGATAGAAAAACAGTGCATTTTTGTCATCCGCCCCCTCTGCTCCACTATCATACACACCAACTCCTGCCAGGACCATATTCTCTGGAAACCCGTTTGCCTTCAGCTGTTCTGATAATTTCTCCTGAATGTGTTTAACAAGAGAATCTGAGTTATAAGTTCCCGGATCCAGAACCATATTCAGCGTCGTTACTTTGCCATTTACGGTAACATCTACATTCAGCTCGTCATTATCACCCTTCTGAATCGTTGTATTTTTATTTCTGATATCCTTACGTCCTACGATATACACATCATCCACCACCAGTTTACCCTCTATATACGCTGCCTTATCCTCTTCTGTGCGAAGGGCTGTCCCCATCATGACATTTTCATAAAATCCTCCACTGACATTATAGATGTCATATCTCCCATTCCGTTTTGACTCAAGAATGATCTGGTCACCAACTTCCACTTTCAATCCCTCTCCTTTATGAGCTGGATCATTTTCCAGAATGGCATCTAACTTTTCCTGAAGTTTCCTCTGCAGTTCAGCACGGGAAAATGTTCCTTTGTCCAGATTGATCTCGATATTTTTTGCGCTTCCATTATGATATACATAGGAAAAACGTAATGTTTTATTCTCATCGGTGATCGTAACAGATCCCGGCATAACCGAAGGTCTTTTTGTGGTCAGCTTACATTTTCTAGTCGTATATTTACGTGTGTATAAAGTAGGGTCCGAGCGCTCCGGATCATCACCCTTTGCCTGTAGGACAGCAATTTTATTATATGGTATAGCAGCAAAAGTGGATGATGAATTTAGGCCAATACTTACCGTGCCATCCGGATTTTTTGTGAGACTTGCCGTCACCGTCGGTGTGGTACCATTGACCGGACCCGATTTTGCACTGGCGCTGATGCTCTGGCCGCTTCCCCTTGCTGTCGTAGTAAACTTGATATTGCCCCCGGATGTAGAAACAGAGAAACCAAAATCACCAGGAGTTTTGGCGGTCCCTGTATCGTTCTGCTTCCAGACTGCTTTATTCAGTTCCTCCTGCAGCTGATCCGCCGATAACGTTTTTGCATTGGAGGTATCTGTGTTGGTAAGTGTCACCGTATAAGTATTTCCCCCCATCGTTACTGTAAATTTAGCCGTTGCCGGTGTAGTAGCGCTCGTGGCCTTTGGTATCGTAATTGACGACTGGTACATCGTCGCTGTGGCTGGTGAATTAAATATGATACTTCCTGCTGTGCCGCTGTTGTCAATATCCAGACTGACACTCCCTGTTCCCAGTGCATCTCTCTCAAATCTCAGACCACTGCCATGGGTACTGACCGTAACCCCTTTGGCAGATAACTTATCATTCAGTTCCTTCTGGATATCAGCCAGGCTGCTATAGGTCTTTGTCGTATCCAGTAAAACCGTCTCCGTCTTTCCGTCAATTTTGATGGTAAACTGATTGTTTGATGAGTTAAGGGTAATGGGATAGGTATTGGAATAAATGCTAGATGTAGTGGTATATCCTTTTGTCTTATTTGTATTCACACTGGCAAGAAAAGGGGAGTCACACCCTGCTGTGGTCACCGTTTTCCCTTCACCTACAGCAACGGTTGTAAATCGCAAATGACCACTATTCGCCGACACCTTTACCTGATTTGCCTCCGACGTAACCTCTTTCAGCCTGTCTTCTATCTCTTTCGCCAGCCCACTGGGCGTATAGCCGGAACCTGTGCTGTTTTTTAATGTTACCGTATATTTTTTTCCATTGATATCGATGGAAAACTGATTGTTTGAATTATCTATCTTCGTATAGGAGCCAAGAGTGCCGCCAAGCTGATGCCACCCCGATGTACCATCTTTGACCTGGGTGGAACCGTCGACTTTTCCGCCTGTTCCTGCTGCTCCCGTATTCGTGCAGGGGCTCTCTTTTCCACTCTCCGTCGTAGTGCTGTTGGTTTTATATACGGTTTTTCCGCTGCTGGTGGAAGAAGAATAAGAATTATATGAGGTCACCGGTTTTCCTTTTAACTCACTTTCATTCAGAAGTTCTACCAGTTTCTCCGGGGTATAAGTCCCCGGTGGTATCGTCACCGTGCGGTACTCGCCCCCGATACTTACATTCAGCTTATTATTCAGAGACGTCAAGGTGATATTGCCGGAAGCATCCGGTTTGATCGGCAGCAAGGTAATACTTGTGCCTCTCGGGTAACTGACCGTTTCTCCCACAAACAGAACATCGTATCCGCTGGTAACGCCGCCGGATGCATTGATCTTTGTCACCGTGTCATTGCCCGATTTTGTTGTAAGCTCGATCCTGTTGCTGCTACGGACTGCCTGAATCTTCCCGCCATAATCAGTCTGGTCGCCAATGCGGTCATTGATCTCCTTTATAATATTATCCAGCGAAGAATAGGTCTTTTCCGTCAATGTGATCAGCTGCTTCTTAGGAGGTTCACCCTCTTCCGTCACTTCCAGATAAAAGGATTTATTGGAACCATCGATGGACAGTGGAAAATCTACAGAACTGTCAAATATCTTCCCTCCCAGAATATAAGGTGCACTATTGGTAGTATACCACTCGCCGTCAACGATACTGGAGGCCTTGCCAGGATCTGTATACTTGCGCTTGACAAACAATGTATCATATGCGCTGCTGCCTGGCACATCAAATTCAATGCTGCTTTCCTTACCGATGGTATTTGTCGTCAGTGTGAGGCCTGAAAAGCGATAACTATTGTTACCATTTGGTGTTGTCAGCCCAGTGACTGTATGCTGGGTTACCTTGATGCCAAGATTTTTTGCATCCAGTTTATTCTGGAGCTGAGTAACCATCTCCGTGATGCTGTAGCTCCCAGCATCCAGCTGGATCGTTTCGTATGCGCCCCCGTCCACACGCAGCCGCAATGTATTATTTGTACTGTCAATATCAAATTTACTGAAATTCAAATCCGAAGCATTCAAGACATTTCCACCGGTAAATACCGCTGGTACTTCCTTTGCCGTCCCGTATTTCGTATTGTCATAGAACACCGAATCAAAATGTTTGTCATCGATGGCAAACATATTTCCTTTCAGTCCGGTGATAAGCCCCGTATCACCGCCGATCTGAATCGATGAAGCTCCATATTCACTCGCCTTGATCCCATAATCAATCAGTGTCTTGCCATCCGGAAACCGATATTCATTCAGATACTTGATCATGTCGTTCCGGCTGTAACCATCCTCGGCGACATCGATGTCGATCTCTTTCATCGTGCCGTCATAATATTCGATACGAAAATGCAGCTCATCGTTTTCGCCGTCTTTCACAACCAGTGGATCCCCAGGGAAAAAGACCGTCGTCCCGATAAGTGCCCCTGACTTATTACCACCAAAGCAGTCATAGAACAGATAAGAAAGCCCGCCGGAAACATCCTTGACTTCTTTTCCATTCTGAAGTACCATGTTGCACTTGTGATCCTCACTATATTCCACATACAGTCCGTCCGCCTCATCTCCCAGAGCCGTCACCACATCATCCATCTCATCCATCAATTCCTGGGTAGTGTAAGTCCCCTCAGGAATAGTAAGTGTCTTTTCTTTTTCTCCCATCTGGCTCCACCGCAATATATTTCACCGTGAGAGAAGAATTGCTGCTATTAATGGTATGTATCTGATCCTGGCTCCATACACGGTTCCCCTGTAGCAGTGAAAAGTTATCTGTATAGTGCTCAAAAACGGGCTTTTTATTGAATTCAGTCTGATCATTCACCCTGTCAATCTCACTCTGCAGCTGGTCAAATTCCATCTGCAGCGCTGCACGGTCTGCTGATTCGTACACCCCGTCATTTAATGCCTGGACTGTAAGCTCCCTCATCCGTTGGAGCATCGCCCCGATCTGGCTCATGGCACCATCCCCGGTCTGTACAAAACTGATCCCATCCTGTGCATTTTTTGCTGCCCGGGCGAGCCCTCTTATCTGTGCCCGTTTTTTCTCAGAAATAGACATCGTCGCCGCATCGTCTGCTGCGCGGTTAACCCTGTAACCAGAAGAAAGCCTTTCTGCAGCCTTCTTTAGCTTATCATTCGTAATTCCAAGTTGATTCATCGTATTAAGAGCGGACATATTGTGCTGAATAATCATAACATACTCTCCTTAAAAAATATCTTATTATTTGAAGTGTCTTTACCAACCAGACTCCTTCCCAGCTGCACGTCTTCCCTCAATTTTTGCGGCATATGTTTCCCACCGCTTCCAGACAGCAAAAGGAAAAACATATACTTAATCCATTATTTCCCTTTTGTTTCATATATTATAGCATGACCATTCGTCAGAAACAACCAGTAATTTTACAATAAATGTATGTATAAGAGACCACGCAATTGAGTTAGCCCGACAGCGAAGGTTGGGGCTCAGTTGCCTCCTCCGCCGGGCTAACACAAAAAACAGGTCCTTTTTCCGGAAAATACCCTCCTGGAAAAAGGACCTGTCATTATGTTCTGTCATTTAAGTATCACAGCCTACGCACGCTCTACTTTGCCTGAGCGAAGGCAGGAAGTACAAACATACATTTTTTTTGTTCCGCCGTTTACCTTTACTCTTACCGATTTGAGATTCGATTTCCACATTTTATTGCTTCTTCTGTGAGAATGGCTCACCGCATTTCCGAAATGTACGCTCTTATCACAAACTGCACATCTTGCCATGAAAAGCACCTCCTTCTATCTTCAACTTAACTTATAAACTTTGTTCATTCACACACAACATGACTATTTTACCAAAATTTGCAGTATAATGCAAGAAAAAAATAAATATTTTGCAATGTTTTTTCAATTTGTGTTCTGCTAAGTCCCTCTACTTCTCTTCTTTGTCTCCTTCTGAATCCTCTTTCTTTTTAAACTTTTCCATAAATTCCGGAACCATATCCAGCAGCTTAGTGATGCCATCCTGATTTTTCACATTCACCAGTTTGGAATTGCCATCTTTAATAACAAGTACGGCACTTGGCTGGATCTTTCCGCCCATACCACCTCCGCCGTTATTTTTCTTTGCAGTATCATCGGTAAAAGCTCCGGCCGCCACTCCAAAACTGACATCAACCAGAGGAAGCACAATCGTTCCATCCTCAAAGCGCACCGCATCACCAATTACCGTTTTTGTGGTAATAAAATTATCCATCCCTTTAAACAAAGACTCTACCGTATTATTAAAACTATTTTCTCCCATTAAAATAACCTCTCTTTCTGATCTGATTTAAATCATTTTTAAAACGTGGCGGATACATCGTTTTATATCATCATCCATATATCCCCTCATGAATACCCTGAGAAAATAAACAGCGTGAACCTTCCCTTTCACATATCCCTCCGCCACAAAAATTTTTTCTTCAAAATGGGGCAGGATCTTCAGCCCATCGGTGTAAGCCGCCCGGAACATACTCACTGCTCCCAGGATCCACCCTGTAGTACAGGGATCCCCCGTGCCAAAGGAAATCCTTCCCTGAACCTTATTGGGCATCAGATAACGAATCAAAGCTATTATCTCTTTTTTTATCTTGTTTAAGCCGGATTTATGCTCAGGACTCCGGATCAATGTAATTATACTAGATATCTTATGAAATGAAAAGGACTTTTTGCTGCTTCTGGAAGACTTTGCCCTTTTTTTCTTTTTCTCTGTTTTCTTATCCTCATAATCGGTCTCTACCTGTACCTTCTGCTCCTTCTGTCCTCTCCTGTGAATGTTCTCCTGCTTTTCTGCCTCGTCATGGAGATCATCCACCAGCTCCACACGGCTTCCTGCCACATGGTGTTCCGATTCCCCTTTCTCTTTTTTCCTCTCCCGCCGAAATAGTTTTTTTAGATTCCTGACATTCATACCAAACAGATGAATATATACCTGGTCTGCCGAGACAGATTTGCGGATCTGGACCGCCCTGAGGAACCAGGAAACCCGGAAACCAAACCTGACCGGTTTCCCCTCTCTGAACTCCACTACATACCGGACTGGAACAAAGAGCAGGGATGCACTGGCAAACAGCACCAGGGAAAGCACTACCAGCAGCAGAATTCCCAAAAACTTCAATATCGCGAGTATAATTGCCAATCCATTCACCTCCGGACTGTCTTACCTGGCTGAAAACGCTCCCGCCGGAATAACTGTCTGGGATCGAATCCAGCATCCTTTCTGTAACCTTCTGTCATAATCCGGCGAAACATCTCCACAGCACCCTCGTAATGCCTGGAGATGCCTATGATATATATGTCAGTATACCCATAATACCGAAAAAACATCTCACTTGTATTCATGATTTCAAATAAATTTTCCCTGTTACTGGCAAGCATTATGATATAAAAGTTCTTTTTCCAGGGAAGCTTCTGCCAGAAACTTCTTTTCTCGATGGTTCTTTTACACTTTTCTTCTTCTCTTCTGACAGGCTTATCCATGTAAAGATCATCGTACCAATATATCATATCTTCCTCCATCACTGTCTCAAATCATCCAAAACTTTAATTTCGTTGTAAGGATCTACCAGCGCTCTTCCTCACGCATCATCTGCTCCAGTTCCAGAATCGCCGCCGCTTTTTCCGAAACGTCCTGACACCCAAATAAATTTGTGCGGATATACTCCTCCACCTCTCTGGTTCCTGGAAAGCCAGCGGGAAGTTTTTCCAGCACCGCCGCCATAACTGCCTTTTTCACCGGTCTCTTACATTCCGCCAGCTTACTGGAAAGCTCTTCTGTTAACTCTGCTGCGACCTGGGCTGCCTTTTGTTCATCTACACTTTTTTCTGGACCTTCCTTTTCCAGATCCATAAACAGGCTGTCCGATAAAAGATTTGCGATCCTGGCATAATCTTCAAATTCCCGTTCCAGATCCAGTTCCTTGAGAATCTCCTGGCAGGAACTCTTTACCTCAAAGAGCACTGCTTCCAAATAGCTGGATTGTTCCACACATGCTTCAATCCTGCCCTCCAGCTTCTCTAGTTCTTCTTCCTGAAGCTTGCCATTTACAACAGCAGAGAGGATCCGGTGGCTGATCTTTTGTGTTTCTGTATCTTTGTCATTATGTAGTTTTGCCAGGCCAAAGGCATAACAGCCATTGACCACCTTCTGGAGAGAATAATAAAAATCTGTGGTCTCGCAGATCCTTTTGCTAACCTGCTCCAATCTGTCACAAAGCATCTCATAGGTATCAGCAGCCAATTCCCTGAAATCCGTCTCTTCCAGCTCCATCAAAAAGGAATAGATCTCTTCATCTGTATTCTCTTCCAGAGAATGAAGCATCGCTGCGGAACGGATCATATAGGCAAATCCCTCCAGGGAAGCTGCATCGCTTCCCTTATAGAGAGTTACCGTCTGTTCTATTTTTTCCAACAGTTTATTTTTTGTCATATGAACGGGAACAATTCCCATCAGCGACTGCAGCCGGTCCCTGACGATGCTCTGGTCCTCATTGGCTGCCACAAAAGCCATAAGCCGGTTTACAAATTCTTCCTCCTGGATATCTCCCAGCTGTTCCTCTATCTCTTTATCCTCAGCAAAGCGCAGTCTCATACGATCCAGCACATATTCATAACAGATCAGCCGGTCCGTATAAAAAGTATATTGTTCCATCGTCTTCGTAATGCGGTCGCGGATCTCCTGAAGATCCTTCAGGAGCTTTGGTATCTCTTCCCTGGGTATCCTAGTCAGACTCCTCAGCTGAGAGATCACTTCATCACAGAGTGATCTCTCTTCTGATGGGATATCGCGGTACTCCGGCAGGGAATCCACCAGCAGATAGCTGGAAAAAACCAATTCCACCGCCGCATAATCCAAATACGTGTCTGCCAAAAGATCCCGGTAAACCGGCAGGCTTTTCTGCAAATTTTTTCCCCGGTCTATATCCCGGATCAGTTTTCGTACATCGCTCATCTCAACTATCCTTTCCCTGGCTTCTATCTTTCTTTAGTATATCAGTACCCAGTCTCTCAGCCACCTCAAACCGTCATTTACGTAATCTGCACTGACCGGCTGTCCCGAAAGTACCGGATAAAACATCAGAAACAGGGCAAAGGCCGCGGCACAGTATGCGAAGGCCAGCCATCGCTTATTTTTATTTTCCCCGATAAAGCAGTACATGGTATACCCGAGCATAAGCGTAACAAATGGAACACTCGGGAAATAGTGGTAGGCAAAGGTACATCTTGGCACAAGCACCCATGGAAGATACTGCACCAGATACGCAAAGACCAGAAACAGGGAAATGCTGTCCCTCTTTGCCGCACAGCGGTAGACCATATAAATAAAGGCAAAGATCCCTGCCCACCAAACCAGTGGATTTCCAAAAGCACTAATTCCCTCCTTGAGTTCATTGGCTACGGTATTACAGTAATAAAACATCGGTCGGATCATCGTCGGCCATTCATACCAGGTAGAAGAATAATCATGTCCTTCCGTCAGTGAGGAATGATAATCAAACATTGACTGCTGGTTAGCAATCATCCGGCTCCAAAGTCCTTCGTCAGCCACATACCCACGGAACGGGATATAAGACATCAGATAAATCACTCCTGGGATCACCACAAAAAACAGGACACAAAAGGCCAGTGTCTTCCACATGTTTTTCTGGAACACTTCAACAATATGGCTGTGGGATATGCCGGCGGTCTCTCCTCTTGGATAATCCCTGGCGATCCTGAATTCCATAAACCGCTTAAACAGGATAGCAAAGAAAAATACAGCGAGACCAGCACCCGCATATATCGCGGTCCACTTGCTGGCACAGCCCAGCCCCATCATAAGCCCGCTCAGTCCCAGAGGGATCAGGGTCTTTTTGAAATCCGTATCATAAAAACTTGTCTGGGCATAACAGAACATAAAGTAAAACATTGCTATGATAAAAAAGGTTCCATAAACGTCGATGGTGGCAATCCTCGTCTGGGTGAAGTGCATAAAATCAAAAGTAAACAACATTGTTACTACGCCTGCTACCCAGGTTCTGCGAAACAGCCTCTTTCCAAACAGATAGATAAATGGAA
>CAMXSH010000067.1 GCA_947246475.1 uncultured Roseburia sp. | reverse complement strand
ACAAAGTCCCGTATCCTGGCACACACTTCCAATCCATCCACATCTGGCATATTGATGTCCAGCAGAATGAGATCCGGCTGTTTCCCCGCCTTTTCGATCGCTTCCCTTCCGTTGGATGCTGTCATTACATGATAATCATTATACAGAAAATAATCCTCAAGAGTGGAAACGATATCCGCTTCATCGTCTACGATCAAGATCGTATCTCTCATTCCGCCGCCTCCCATAAATGGATTTCAGTTTACATCTGCCTGATATACTCCGCATATCCCAGCTGGTCCAGCTTCTCCGCCTTAGCAGTCACGCCATCCTTCATCTCCACCTTGTACTCCTTCAGCTTTTTGCGCAGCTCCATATCCGATACAGATAAAATCTTTGCTGCCAGGATACCCGCATTTGCCGCTCCATCAATGGCAACGGTGGCTACCGGAATACCCGATGGCATCTGCACGATGGAATAAAGGCTGTCCACCCCTCCTACTGATTTGGTATGGATCGGAATGCCGATGACCGGAAGGTCAAACAAAGCGGCGCACATGCCTGGCAGGTGTGCGGCTCCCCCGGCTCCGGCGATAATTACCTGGATCCCACGCTCTTCTGCCTTTGTCGCATAATCCACAAACACATCCGGCATACGGTGTGCAGAAATGATCGTCATCTCATATTCAACTCCAAACTTCTCTAACATCTGGGCTGCCTTCTGCATCACCGGAAGATCTGAATCACTTCCCATTAAAATTCCTACTTTTGCCATTTCACTCATCCTCTCTTTCTTATTCCATATCATTTAGTATTTCTGTGCCCTTCAGCACAAATCTGCCTTCCCGGATAATGGTGATCTCCTTTCCATCTCTGGTGTTCACCACGATATCACCCAGTTCATCATAGGGAATGGTGATGTCCGTGTGGCAGTTAAAATAAGCCTTTTCAATCTCCGTTTTGCGCAGTGCAGAACATTCATTTTCCTTCGCAATGATTTCCTTTCCATCGGGGTTATGAAGAACGATATCCTCACTCATGGAATAACAGGTATCCCCAACGGCAAAGTGCGGTCCTGTCTTCTCGGCGATCAGGATCGGCAGCTTTGCCTCAATCCCAAAACGGCGTCCCATGCGGTAAGCAGTGGTATTTGTCCCGATGGCAAACTCTCCCATAGGAAGGGTGTCTCTGTTTTGAAGGACATTTTCTTTTATATATTTGCGGTTCTCCGCATCCTCCTTATAGTTACTACAGTTGTAGTCTTTTATCATCCCATCCTCAAAGGTCATCCGCAGGTTCTCATACCTCAGCTGGTTCAGGTATACTTTTGTGACATGAAGCACGCCATTGGTTCCCTTGAGTACCGGAGAGGTGAACACTTCTCCCACAGGAATATTCACATCTGCCAGACAGTTCTCGAAGTTCGTCTCCTTCTGCGGATCTTTCAGCTCATGAAGCATCACGGTGATGTCTGTCTCATTCTCTCCCCGGCCAGTAACATGAACAGAATCTCCCTGATCCAGTGCATCGATAATGGCCTGATGAACCTTCCGGTACAGCTCCATATCCAGTGTGTTGATCTTGATGGTCTCGTCAAATATTTTTTCAAAATCACTGCCGATCTCCGGAATCGGGAAAGCAATGATTGTAAAGCTCCGCTCCTCCTCACGGATATAACGGTTCTGAATCAGCATATAATCCCGGCGGTAATCCACCGAAAGCTTCTGCTGCTCTGGCGTGTAGGAAGGACTCTCACTCTTCGTCTCCGGCACAAACAATTTTTCACCAAATATTTCAATCAGAGCCGGTCCAGCAAAAGTATATGCCAGTTCTTTATAAGTTTCAAATACCTCTTCTGCATGGGAAAGTTTTTCTTTCACGATAGCATGGTTCAGCGTAAGGGCATCGTCAAAACGGTGGTCATAAATATACTGCTTGTTTGCCGGAGTCGTACTTACTCCCATCGGTTTTGTATTGCTACTCATAAAAATAACCGGGGTAAGGCCCATCTCTGCAAACTGCCGGACAGCCTCTCTGACCACTGCCTCAAAACCGATATTGTAACGGATATTTACCGTCTTTTTCTTCGACAGATCTATGCCCGCTGCCACAAATCCCTGACGGTAACCCTCAGTATAGGTTGTGGCGATCTTCTCAATCTTTTCTTTGGGAAGGGAGGAAATATACCGCGCTGTGGCAATCTCATTTTCTGTTATATTTTCACCATAATAATACAGGTACTTTTCATCTGACAGATCGCTGTCTGTCACAATCTGAACAAGCCGGTCCAGCGAAGGATCGAGAAGCCTGCGTATTCCTTTTTCCGTATAGTATTTATCATAATCGTGAACGTAATAATACAACGTTTCTTTGAGCCATCTCGGCTGGTCCTCTTCGGTGGTAAGCACCGTATATACCTGCAAAAACAGCTCCATCAGCAGAAGAAGGGACTCTCTGTCACCACTGTAGGCATCTAGGATGCCGTCCCGGAAACGGCTGTAAAAATAAGCCATCAGTTTTCCCTGCTCCTCCCCGAATTTCTCTTTGCAGTACCGGGGATTCCCATAAAATTTCTCGTAGTTATCATCCCGCAAGGGCTCATAAAACTGCGTATTCCATGCTTTCAGCTGTTCCAGGGACGCCGCCTGCAGCCCGTCCCCCTCAGCCAGCACCAGCACCTGGTCCAGACTGGTTAACAATACCGCGGTCTCCTGACAGTACGCCTGGTAAACCTCAGGAATATTTTTTTCGGAAATAATTTCTTTGATCCTATTATAGGCAAGCTCATATCGCTCTTTCATTATTCTCTCCTGTTATTCACTTTAATTAGTATGAGCAGCACGATAAGCCGAGTTCTGTCGTTGGATGATCATCTATCTGGACCTGCTGTTGCCAACAGGCTCTAGCGACCTACCCGAAAGCACGACGGGCCGCCGTATCGCTCTCTGTTCGGTCTTGCTTCGGATGGGGTTTACATCTGCCCTTTCTGTTACCAGAAAGGCGGTGAGCTCTTACCTCACCATTCCAACCTTACCTGTCCTGCCGCCAAATAGCGGCGGTTACAGGCGGTATATTTCTGTTGCACTAGCCTGGGAGTCACCTCCACCGGACGTTATCCGGCATCCTGCCCTGTGAAGCTCGGACTTTCCTCACCTGGGACCTTTCGGTATAGCCAGGTGCGATCACCTGTGCTGCTCATAACATCAGCATTTTACAACTGAGCGGTACAAGTCTCAATCAAGCAGAATACCGCCCCCGATAAATTCTCTCAAAATCGAATTTAGCGGAACTTCCTCGGGATTGATCCCAAGAAAATAATCTAAAAATTTTAACAGCCTCTGTGCCTCTGCATACTCCTCACTTCCCCTGGGTACCCGGAACAAAAGCGGTTCAGCATACTGCTTCAGCGCCGCCAGTTCATATACCAGCGATGAATTAAACATCTCATCTGCTTTTTCCTGGAAGGGAAAAATATTTTCACTCTCCCCATTCCTCACGGATTTCCACATGGAAATGGTTTTCTGCGCTCCATGCCCCCGCGTCCTGGCATCCCGGATGATCCGCCGCAGCAGTCTGCCATCGGTGGTAGGGATCCGGTTGTGTTCATCAATGTTCAATGATGTCAAAGCACTGATATACACCTTAAATTTATTTTCTGCTGGAATCTTTTCTGTCAATTTATCATTCAGACCATGGATTCCCTCGATAATAAGAATCTCTCCCTCTGAAAGTTTTAACATCGGTTTGTTGTATTCACGCATTCCTGAGATAAAGTTGTAGGTAGGAAGCTGAACCTCTTCTCCTGCCAGCAGTTTTCCGAGATCCTCATTAAACTGGGCGGTATCAATGGCCTCAATACACTCATAATTGTATTTGCCTTCGGAATCCCTCGGGGTATCCACCCGGTTTACAAAATAATCATCCATCGCGATGGGATGAGGCTTGAGCCCCAGTGTCTTGAGCTGTGCCGACAATCGGTAAGAAAATGTAGTTTTCCCGGAAGAAGAGGGACCGGCAATGGTCACCACCCGGATCTTTCCAGATGCTGCGATCTGCTCGGCGATATCTCCGATCCGCTTTTCATGCAGCGCTTCCTGTACCATAATCAGTTCCCGCATACCGCCGTTGACAATCACATCGTTGAGCTGCCCTACGTGTTCTGCCCCCAGCCGCAGTCCCCACTCGGAAGTCTGCTTTAATTTATTATGGAGTTTCATGCTGGGTGCAAACCCCGGCAGCTCATCCGGTCTGTCCGCCCTGGGAACAATAAATACAAAACCATCATCGAATTTCTGCAGGCGGAACAATTTAAGCACTCCCGTGCTGTAAGGCATGGGACCATAGAAATAATCCATCACCTTGCCAAGACGATAAAGATTTACCTTGGAGCTTCTCCTGTATTTCAACAGGCTGCATTTATCGAACATCTTGCGTTCCTGAAAGAGCCGGATCGCCTTATCCACACTCATGGATTTCTTTTCAAATACCATGTCGTCCTCGACGTATTTCCGCATCCGCGCCTCTACCCGCTCTAAGAGGTCCTCTGTCACCTCTGCCCCCTGGAGTGTACAATAAAATCCAGTATCCAGACTGTTTTCAACCGTAATTTTTTCAAACTGATCCTTGGGCACCTCTTTGTAAAAAGCTTTCAGCATCATCATGGTGATTCCGCGGACATAGGCTTTCTTTCCCTCGTCCTCCGCATAAGTACAGAAACGAACTTCACAGTCCTCATGAAGATCGGAAGTCAGCTCCTTCACCACTCCGTCCACTTTGGCAGTGATGATATCCCTCTCCAGGCAGTTTCCATACTGCCCCGCCAGCTCATAGAGAGTGGTTCCTTTTTCACAATCTATCTTTCTGCTATTTATCGTAACCTGAATCATATCCATCTCTTTCTCACCCTTTCAAACATGCCGTCGCAGGCGGCACAAATAATTCGTCAAAAGCGTGTGGCCCTGTGCTTCGCACAGGCACAAACAACACCTATTCACACTTCCTTCATACTGGCAAGACATGCCTCGATCTCCTTGATCTTTCTCACAATTTCTTCCCGATCCTCCCATTTTGCAGTGGCAAACTGAGGATTCTCAAGAATACGTTCAAAGGTATTTTTTTCTTTGTTCAAAAAGTTCTGAAATACGGGATCCTTTCTTTGTGCCAAATATGTACCATACCGGATCTGCCACTCTTTCTCCGGTTTTTCTCCATCCTCTGCCTCACGCCGCACTGCCTGCAGGGCAAAATAGTATTTCCCATCCTCCAGGCAGATCTTCTCCTGAGAGATCGAAAATCCCTGTTCCCAGAGATAATATCTCACAGCTCCGATATCCGACTGTGGCTGCAGAATCAATGTATTAACCTGTTGCAGTACAGCCTTCCCCTCTGATAGAATATGGATTATAAGAGGACCGCCCATACCTGCGATCATCAGCGTATCCACTTCTCCGGGTACCAGTTTTTCTGTTCCATTTCCCTGGCGGCATTCGATCTGCTGCTCCAAACCGGCCAGACGCACATGTTCCACCGCTCTCTCAATAGGCCCCCGGTTCACATCAGAAGCAATGACTTTTTCTGCGGCTCCTTCTTGGACGAGCCAGATCGACGCATAACCGTGGTCACATCCGATATCCGCAATCCTCGCCCCTTTTGGCACCAGTGATACATTCATCTTGAGACGCTCTGACAACTGCATTAGTCCAGATAATCCTTCAATTTTCTGCTTCGGCTCGGATGGCGGAGTTTACGGAGCGCCTTTGCCTCGATCTGACGGATACGCTCCCTGGTGACATCAAACTCTTTTCCAACTTCCTCCAATGTTCTGGCGCGGCCGTCATCCAGCCCAAACCGGAGCCTGAGAACTTTTTGTTCTCTCTCTGTCAATGTATCCAGCACCTCCGTAAGCTGTTCCTTTAATAGAGTAAAAGCAGCAGCCTCCGCCGGCACCGGTACATTGTCGTCCTGTATAAAATCCCCCAGATGGCTGTCTTCTTCTTCACCGATCGGCGTCTCAAGGGAAACTGGTTCCTGGGAAATCTTCTGAATCTCCCGTACCCGGTCTACAGGAAGCTGCATCTCCTTGGCAATCTCCTCTGGATAAGGCTCCCGTCCCAGTTCCTGCAGAAGCTGTCTCTGTACGCGGATCAGCTTATTGATGGTCTCCACCATATGCACCGGAATACGGATGGTACGCGCCTGGTCAGCGATGGCTCTGGTAATCGCCTGACGGATCCACCAGGTAGCATAAGTACTAAATTTGTAACCCTTGCGGTAATCAAACTTTTCCACTGCCTTGATCAGCCCCAGATTGCCCTCCTGGATCAGATCAAGAAAAAGCATCCCCCGTCCTACATATCTCTTGGCAATACTCACTACCAGACGCAGATTTGCCTCAGCTAAACGCTTCTTGGATTCAGCATCTCCTTCTTCCATCTTCTTTGCCAGCTCTACTTCCTCGTCAGCAGACAATAATGGTACCTTGCCGATTTCCTTTAGATACATGCGGACTGGATCTTCAATGCTGACGCCGTCGGGAACAGAGAATTCAATATTTTCCAGTTCTTCTTCCGTCGGCTCATCATCCACATCAAGGATGATATCGTCATCGGTATCACTATCAGGAACCATTGCCACAATACCATTCTGCTCAAGATAATCAAGAATCTTTTCGGTCTTATCTCCGTCCAGATCGATCTCCTTAAACTGGGTGTTGATATCACTGAACTCCAGTATCCCATTTTTCTTCTTCCCCAGCTCCACAAGTGTATTTAACCCTTCTAAAAATAACGCCTGCTCGTCCACTGTATTCTTATTATCTTTCATGTCTTCCTCCTTCATTCTATCGGCATCACTGTACCGGCAGTCTCAGACTCAGATGCTCCAGTTTCTTTTTCTCTGCAATCAACGCCTGCAGCTGGGACAAATCTGTGATCTCCCTGCTCTGTTTTTCCAGACTTGCTTTCTTTAGTGTCTTCACAACTTCATTCAGTGCCTTCTCCCGCTCTGTGTGTTCCCTTACTTCCTTTACCTGGCGGTTGAACAGTCCCGCCACCACCGATTGTTCTTCTTTACTGTCAAACCGGCTGATGATCTTTGCCGGCGACATGCTTCCTGTCTCTGCCTGTTCATACAGCAGCTTTGCCACTTCCCGGTATGGTTCATCCAAAAAGTCTTCCGGCAGGATCGTTTCTCTGACAATGGGATACAAGGACAGGTCTTCACTGATCCATGTCAGAAGGATTGCCTGAATCCTCCCTATGCCATCTTCTCGGCTGTCTCTCTTTTTCTGTCTCTCACTCTTTATTTTTTCATATTGGATTCCCACTGCTGCCGCCGCATAATGCTTTACCAGCTGTCTGAAATCTTCACTGCGGATTCCATATTCTCTGGAAAACGCCTCTATATAATTATTTCTCTCTATTTCATTTTCAAACGTCAGGCATTTTTTTGCCGCCTCATTCATAAATTTTGTCTTTTCTTCGGGATCTCCCATATCGTATTCTCTCTGCATAACGCTTATTTCATAGAAAAAGCTGTTCTGTGCAGACTGAACACGTTCCTGGAACTCCTCTGCCGACAATCCTTTTATAAACTCGTCGGGATCCTTATAGGGCTGCATGTCTATAACCCGAACCGTCAATCCTGCCTCTTTCAGCATGGGAATGGCCCGGAGCGCCGCCTTGACACCAGCGCCGTCGCTGTCATAGCAAAGATAGACGGTATCTGTATATCTTTTTAATAGACTGCTCTGCTGGCTTGTAAATGCTGTGCCAAGAGATGCCACCGCATTTGTAAATCCTGCCTGGTGAAGAGCGATCACATCCATATATCCCTCGCAGATGATCATGCCCTGGTCCTGTCTTCCGTGTACGAAATTCAATCCGTACAGATTCCGGCTCTTATCAAAGACCATTGTCTCTGGTGAGTTCAGATACTTGGGCTTTCCATCTCCCATTACCCTGCCGCCAAAGGCGATCACTTTTCCCGACCGGTCCATGATCGGATACATGACCCGGTTCCAGAACTTATCATAAACGCCCTTTTTTTCATGAAAGGTAAATAATCCTGTCTGGTTTAGTATAGTATCGTCAAAACCTTTCTTTTTCATGTATTGGTACAGATCATCGCTGAACTTGTCCGAATATCCCAGACCAAACCGGCGTATCGTTTCTTCTGAAAGATCTCTTTGTAAAAGATACTTTTTTGCCTCTTCTCCCCGTCCGGAACTAAGTTTTGCGTAAAAATAATTGGCAGCCAGCTTGTAGATCTCCAGAATCCGTTCCCTTGTATTCCGCCGTCTCCGGTCCTCCTCGGAATTGTTTTTTTCCGGCAGGGCCATGCCAGCACGGCCAGCCAGCTGTTCCAATGCTTCTGGAAAAGTCAGGTTTTCATATTCCATAAGAAAGGTAAAAACATTTCCCCCTGCTCCACAGCCAAAACAGTAATACATCTGTTTGCCTCCCGAAACCGAAAAAGAGGGCGTCTTTTCATTATGGAACGGACATAATCCTGTAAAATTGCTCCCGCTTTTTTTTAAATTGACATAGCCGGAAATCACATCTACGATATCATTTCTTTGACGGACTTCCTCGATAAACTCCTCACTGTAATACATCTGCCAGTCAGCCCTCCTGTCAATAAACCCGCCATGTCTTCGGTATCATCAGACTCTGGTAGGTGGATACGGCATAGCGGTCTGTCATTCCAGCAATATAATCACACACCACTCGCTCCACGGTCTCCCCCTGTTCCCATATCATTCTTGTATATTCCTCTGGCAACTCCTCCATATGTTTTACATAATACTCAAAAAGCTGTCCTATCATTCGTTCGGCTTTCCCCTCTTCTGCCTTTGCCACAGAATTTACATACACATTGGCAAACATATACCGACGGAGATGGAGCAGCGCCTCATATTTTTCATCGGACATTATAATGTCTTCTTTCCCCATGCTGTTTATGACGATATCGTGTATCAGTGTATTCAGCCGCTCTCTGAGCGTAGCGCCAAGTACCTGGACACACCCGGCAGGAAGATCCGTCTCCCGGATGATTCTTCCCCGTATGGCATCGTCTATATCCGAGTTTACATAAGCAATCTTGTCACAAAGCCTTACAATCTTTCCCTCCAGTGTTGACGGACTGCCGGAAGTAGAATGATTCAGGATCCCATCCCGGACTTCTTTCGTCAGATTTAAGCCTTTCCCATTTTTCTCCAGCCTTTCCACCACCCGCACACTTTGACGCTGATGATGAAATCCATCGGAACAGATCCGGTCCAGCATCCGCTCTCCGGCATGTCCAAAGGGCGTATGTCCAAGATCATGTCCCAGCGCTATTGCCTCTGCCAGATCCTCATTCAGACGCAGCGCCTTGGCAATGGTTCTGGCATTCTGTGAAACCTCCAGCGTATGGGTCAGTCTGGTCCGGTAATGATCTCCCTCCGGTGCCAAAAAAACCTGGGTTTTCCCTTTCAGCCTGCGAAATGCTTTGGAGTGGAGAATCCGGTCCCGGTCCCTCTGGTAGACAGGACGCAGGTCACAGGGTTCCTCTGAATAGTCCCTTCCCAGAGACTGGTCGCTGAATGCGGCAAAAGGACTGAATATATCATGTTCTCTCTGCTCAAACTCTTCCCGTAATGTCATCTATGTACCCCTTTTCTTCTCAGAAAAACGCCTACACTTTATTATTTCAACGCGAAAGAGGAATTTCCTTTTTTTCTTATTGATTATTTTTTCATGATGTTGTACACTTACTCTAAGACAGCTGGAAGGCACCCTTTTGGTCCTTGTTGGCCACATGCCGCCCAGCCAAGATAATAGATTCAATATATTCAGAAGGAGTATTACATATGGCAAGAACCGGAAAAAACACATGGGCACTTTTTTTACTGCTGCTGGCAGGCATCGTGCTGGGAAGTTTTATCGCCCAGATGACAGCCGGGATCTCCGGTCTCTCCTGGCTTTCCTTTGGGAAAACCTTCGGACTGGATAATCCCATCACATTAAATCTCGGGGTTCTCATTCTCACCTTCGGCCTCAAGATCAAATTTACCATAGCCAGCATCATCGGGATCGTGATCGCCGGTATTATTTATCGTTTCTTATAATGGCTCCGTGGCGCAAATTCGACGCCTGTCTCCTCGTACTTATGATTTTCTATTTACTGAAACTGCTAGGTGTCTCCCAACCAACATCCGACCAGGGGAAAACACCATACCGTTTTTGCTGCAGGTGAACAAAACAAAGTACCAGGATTTCATACAACTGTAAAATACTGGTACTTTAAATAGTCACTTATGCTTTCCAGACGGCTGCCACCTTTACTCAATTATGCAGATTTGTTATATAATTATTAATAGCTTTCCTGGTAATGAAGGCAGTTCCACAATGCTTACAGATTCCGGCTTCGTGTGTATCATCAACTTAAACTTGTACTCCACACTGTGTACATATTGCAGGTACTAATGACATAATACTATACCCCATAAAATATCTACATCTATTATTTTTCATAGCTCGACGGCGCCGTCGAGCTATGAAGATAAACTTCTAAAAATTTTTACAAGTCAATAAAACTTAGATTTTATGACTTCATAAGCAAAATCTTTAATTGCTTGTTAATCACCTCTTTTAACTCATCAGAAAATTCAGATCCATTTTCAAAATATTGATCTTTAATACTAATGAAATTCTTTGTATGAGTTCCGTCTGGTTTTTCAGTATCAATTAAATCACATAATAACTTATTTCCTATATCTTTAAGTTTATCCAATCCACTAATAAACTGTTCGTCAAGTAAAGGTCTAATTATTTCATATCGACCAACATCATCTAAAAATCCATTTAACAAACGATTAAAAGCAATTTCTCCTGGACTTTCTCCTTCAAAGTCAGAATCATAATTGTGCCAATTAAGTAACATTTCATATAAATGTACATATCTATATTTATCTATTTCCGTCATATTCTTTTGCTTTTCATTATTTTTTATTCTACGATTATTGATTAATGTAACAATCAAATTTGTTAACGAAGTTATTAATGAAGCAAATACAGTGCTAGAAAGAACTGTAACCATTAATATTTCACTTCCTTCTGACATTTTTAGCATCTCCTTTTCAACCATATCCAAACGATAAATCAAAAGTATCTTTTGGATTTTTACAGATGATACGAAATCACCCGGTTACTTATTGCTTTCTCTTTTCTCTTATTTTCATCATAATTTAGCATTCCATTCCGATAAAACAAATAACTATCAAATAGATCAAATGACCATCATCCCAGAAATTCATTTTATAAAAAAGGAAAAGTACTCCAGTAATTCCGACTTATTATGAACAATGTCCTCAAAATACTCATACATTCCTAATGACCCCAAATATCAAAATCAGAATCATAACCACCATCATATATTATCAAGACATAATAATTATCAAAATCAATTTCATCTTTTATTGTTTCAAACACCACATCCTCATTCACTACATACTTTGTTTCTAAGCGGTTCGTGCACAATTTCACCACTTCTGTTTCTACCATTTCATGATTTTTTGCCGGAGAAAATTTTTGATTGTTTAAATAATCCTGAAGCTCCCCTTGTGAACGCTCCGTCTCAACTAAAATGCAAGCAAAAAAATCCATTCCATTTCCATTTCCGTTCAGTTTTCTCTTTAAACTTATAGTCTGTAATTATCTCTTAGATTTAGGAAGTTTTTCTTGTATCTAATGCTATTGTGGGCCACACTGGCATAGCCGGTGGCTAACTCCTGCCATTCCACTGCTTTACCGTCCCATCCTTTATCATATCGATCATATAAGGTACAATATCCGGATCAAACTGTTTGCCGCTGCACTCTTTGAATTCATTCAATATGTATTCTTCATCCTTGTGTTCTTTATATACCCGTCTGCTTGACATGGTGTCATAACAGTCCGCCACACAGATAATCCGGGCAAACAACGGGATTTCCCTGCCCTTTAGTCCCTCATTATAACCGGTACCGTCAAATCGCTCGTGATGGTACCTTGCCCCTGCACTGATGCCTCCAACCGCAGTAAAATCTTTCAAAATCTCGCCGCCAATGGCAGGATGGCTTCGGATCACCTCCATCTCTTCCTCCGTCAGCTTTCCCGGCTTCTTGAGAATGGAGTCTGGAATCCCAATCTTTCCAATATCGTGCAGCATCCCCATATAATAGATCTGCTCCTGTTCCTCCTCTGCAAGCCCCATTCTCCTGGCAATCTCCCTGGAATATACTGCCACCCGGATCGAGTGTCCATTGGTATCCCGGTCCTTGGCATCGATGGCGTGGGCAAAGGTTTCCAGCGACTGGTTTACAATACTCTGGTACCCCCTTTTCTGTGCTTCCAGCTGCCGTATTTTATGCAGCATAAAAAAGAAACAGCCTGCCATACAGGTAAATAAGACAATCATAATAACTGCCACCCATACAGTAACCTTATCTTCCATTCTATCTTTCTCCTCTCAAAGTATCCCTTATAATAACTTTTTCAACTCCCGCAGAACCCCATCTTCCCGATATGAACCACATATCCCCGTCGCCATTTCCTTCAATTCGTCTCTTGCGTTGGCTACCGCAAAGCTCTTTCCGGCACACCTCAGCATGTCCATATCATTCTGGTTATCCCCAAATGCCATCGTTTGTTCTTGTCCCACCGACAGCGACCGCTGTAAAAATTCCACAGCCGTTCCCTTTCCGGAAGATACTGGGACACAGTCCAGCCACTGAATACCCGCCACATTCAACCTTACCCGGTTCTCCCATCTGGGACGAAACCAGGGATCCGTCAGTTGCTCTACCATGTCATGATGGTACAGGGAGATTTTTACAATCTCATCTGGTACATTTTTTGTCAGATCCCCAACTGCATGAATATCGTATCCGTATCCATTTACCATCCAGCGGTACATCTCCGAATCGGCACTGGAAGCATAGGCGCGTTTCAAACCGCAGACCATGATGTCACATTGGGGGATCTGTCTGGCATCCTCGATAAGTTCCCTGCACAATTCCTTTGGAAGAGTTTTTGAATAGATACACTCTCCCTGATAAAATACCATACTCCCGCCATCCACTGCCAGGTAGATCTGATCCCTGACCGGTGCAAATAATTTTTCCACACTCACTTTCTGCCTTCCACTGCAGACGGCAAACTGTATCCCTTTTTCCCCCAGCTTCCGGATCACTTCATAATATTCCGGGTTAAGTGATTCTGCGGAACCTCCATCTTCTATCAAGGTGCCGTCCACGTCACATACAATAAGCTGAATCATGATATATCCTCTTTTCTGAGCGATTTATCGCGAAGAACCGCACGAGAGGGCTCAAAGAGTTTCTCGTGTCGGAACAAAGCTATTTGCTTTCGCTCAGAAACAAATAGCTAAAGCGAACTCCGTTCGCTATGCTGTCCTTTCCAGCTTCGCCGTGCGCATTCCTCGCCTGCTTCGCAGCCTCGTCATCCATGCGAACTCCGTTCGCTATGCTGTCCTTTCCAGCTTCGCCGTGCGCATTCCTCGCC
>CAMXSH010000066.1 GCA_947246475.1 uncultured Roseburia sp. | reverse complement strand
CACGTTGATATTGTCGTACCGTATCTTTCCATCCTGAATATCGTAGAAACGATTCAGAAGATTGGTAACCGTCGTCTTGCCGGCGCCGGTAGATCCCACAAAAGCCACCTTCTGGCCGGCATGGGCATACAAGTCGATGTGCTTGAGGATGGTCTTATCTGGATCATATCCAAAGGTGACATTTTCCATAACCACCTCGCCCCGGATATCATCCATCGGCACAGCCTCTGTCCCATCTGCTTCCTCTGGTGATTCATCCAGCACCTTAAATACCCGCTCTGCTCCGGCAAGCGCTGAAAAGATTGTATTGACCTGCATGGAGATCTCATTGATGGGCCGGCTGAACTGCCTGGAATAGTTTACAAACACACTGAGATTTCCCACAGACAATTTGCCGGCGATACAGAACAGACCGCCCACACAGGCAGTGATGCCATAACTGACCTGACTGATGTTTCCCATGACAGGTCCCATGATTCCACCAAAAAACTGGGCTTTGATCTGCTTCTTCTTCAGATCCTCATTCAGATCTGTAAATTCCTGGATCGCCTTTTCCTCATGACAGAACACCTTTACCACCTTCTGTCCTGTCACGGTCTCTTCAATATATCCGTTCAATTTTCCCAGGGCGGACTGCTGGGAACGGTAGTACCTGGAACTTCTTTTGGCGATGGATCCACCCGACTTGATCATCAGCGGAACAAGCAGGATCGTCAGCAGCGCCAGCCACACATTCATAACGAGCATGATGGTAACTGTGCCCAGGATACTCAGCGCCCCGGATATAAGCTGAATAATCGTATTGTTCAGCATCTCTCCGATCACGTCTACATCATTGGTAAACCGGCTCATAATATCACCTGTGGCGTTGGTGTCAAAATATCTCACCGGCAGAGTCTGGATATGATCAAAGAGTTCTTTACGGATCGCTTTCAGGGCACGCTGAGACACCCCTATCATGATCCGCTGCTGAAAGTAGGTCGTAGCCACACCGATCATATATACGCATAGCATCAGAAGAACACCGAGCATAAGCGCCTTGGTTCCCTCACTGACGATCTGTTCTACATCTGCCCCTGGAACCCTCGTCTCTTTCCATGTCTCTGCCACCCCATCAATGATCGGTGATAACAGATAGGAGCCAGCCAGCGCAGCCGCGCTGGTTAAAATGGCGCAGCACACCGCCACGATCACCCACACCTTATCCTTTCCCAAATAAGTAAGAAGGCGCCGAATGGTCTCTCCTGTGTTTTCTGGTTTGCCTCCCATCATACCTCTTCCATGATGGCCTGGGCCTCTTCCCGGTCCCCCCGCCGGAGGACCGCCCTGAGTCCTGTTCTTTGTCTCACTCATGCTGACGCCTCCTTTTCTTTATCCCTCTGGGAATAATATATTTCCTGGTATTCTTCACAATTTTTTAAAAGTTCTTCATGGGTTCCCTGGCCCACGATCTCCCCCTCATCCAGCACAAGGATCCGGTCGGCGCTCTCCACCGAAGAAATCCTCTGGGCAATGATCAATTTCGTGGTATCTTTCAGGGAAGTGGAAAAACTTTTTCGGATCTCTGCTTCCGTGGCCGTATCCACAGCACTGGTGCTGTCATCCAAAATAAGGATTTTCGGCTTTTTCAACAGAGCCCTGGCGATACACAGACGCTGTTTCTGGCCGCCGGAGACGTTGACGCCGCCCTGTCCCAGCTCTGTATCATAACCCTCGGTGAAAGATTTGACAAAACTGTCTGCCTGGGCACACCTCGCCATCTCAAAAACCTGCTCATCCGCCGCATTCTCATCTCCCCACCGGAGGTTATCCATGATCGTACCGGAAAACAATGTATTCTTCTGGAGAACCATCGCCACGCCGTCCCGCAGATGTTTCAAGGAATAATCCCTGACATCAACGCCGTCCACCAGCACCTGTCCTTCGTCGGTATCGTAAAGCCTTGGAATCAGCTGTACCAGAGAACTCTTTCCAGAACCAGTGGAGCCGATGATGCCGATGGTCTCCCCCGGTTCTGCACGGAAAGAAATATGTTTCAGCACATTATTCTTATGTTTTTTATAGTAACGGAATCCCACATCCCGGAACTCGATAGCGCCCTTTTCCACCACCAGATCTTTTCTGCCAGCGTTGTCATCATTTAGATCAATCTCCGCCTGAAGCACCTCTTTGATACGTTTGGAAGATGCCAGGGCACGGGAGCCCTGGATCATGATCATGGCTACCATCATCAGGGACATAAGGATCTGAATGATGTAGGTGGTAAATGCCGTCAGATCTCCCACCGGCATATCACCCACGATAATCTGCTTTCCACCAAACCACACAACTGCCATCGTCGTAATATTCATGGCAAGGGTCATGATGGGCATGGTAAAAATAACGACCTTTATGGCGCTAAGGCTTTTCTCCATCAATTCATCGTTGGCTTCATTAAAGGTCTCCTTTTCAAAATCATCCCGCACAAAAGACTTGACCACCCGCACATTGGTTATATTTTCCTGGATCCTGGAATTTAGTCTATCGATCCTGGACTGCATAATATCAAATCTCGGAAATGCCATCCGTATCACAATAACCAGCGCCACCAGAAGCAGAGGGATAACGATCCCGAGGATGATCGCCAGTCTGGCATTCATCAGCACTGCCATGATCAGCCCTCCAATCAGCATGCCCGGGGCACGCAGCATCATGCGCAGCGCCATCATGATCACATTCTGCATATTTGTGATATCGTTAGTCAGCCGTGTCACAAGCGAGCCAGTAGAAAATTTCTCAATATTGGCAAAGGAAAACTGCTGTACCTTTGTAAATACATCCTTTCTCAAGCTGGCAGCAAAATTGACGGCGGCCTTAACTGCAAAATATGCGCCAAGCACACCGCCAAGCATCATACACAGTGCCAGAAGCACCATCAAAATTCCTTTTGTGGTCACATAACCGTTTCCAGCGCCGCCCTGGATCCCCTCATTGATGATCATAGACATAAGTTTGGGCATAAGAACTTCACCAATCACCTCTACGATCATAAATATGGGACCCAGAATAAATGCGGATAAATATGGCATAACGTATTTTTTATAAATTCCCATGTGCTTACTACCTCCCTTTTACTTGATATCTTTAACATTGTCATACATCTGCTTCAGAAATTTACGCAGGGTGACCAGCTCTTCCTCCGAAAATCCACGGATCACACTTTGATCCATATAGGAAAATATTTCCCTGCTCCTCGCCACTACGTCCTCACCCTTTTCGGTCAGACTGACAAACTTGGCGCGGGAATCATCTTTTTTAGTCGTTTTTAGAATATATCCGTCTCTCTCCAGTTTTTTCAGGGATACCGCCACTGTTGCTGTGGATATTTCCAGAACCGCCGCCAGCTCAGCCTGAGATTCAAACTCTCCCTCTGACAATGTCATCAGCAGCCTGTGCTGCGCCCGGTGCAGACCCGTTCCTTCCAGCATACGTTCCATCTTTTTCCGATGCATTTGATTGATGAATATCATGATCATCATCGGATTGGCTGTATTCAAAAAATCTTTTTCACTCATCTCCCAGCATCCTATGGGCTTTATTTTTCCCAACTGAGAATACCTCCTTTATCAAAAAAAGTTAGCAAGCTAATTATTAACTTGCTAACTATTCATTATACTCATATTATTTTGTTTGTCAACACCATACTAATTAATTCTCTTTGATCTTATATTTCTCAATCTGTGCCATTACGTTTTCCGTATACCCTAACAGTTCCTCAGAAAGCGCCGAGCTCTCCTGGGCAGCAGCGGTATTCTGGTCGATCACCGCTGCGATCTCATTGGCGCTGTCCAGCATATTTTTCAAAGAATCATCCTGTTTTCTGCTGGTATCTGTGATCTGGGAAATATTCTGGGAAATCTCAGAAGAAATCTTCGAGATACCTTCTAACATCTCCACGGTCTCCCCTGTAATCGTTACCCCGTTATTTACAGCAGCAATACTTTTCTGTATCAGCTCCGTGATGTTCTGGGACGCCTCAGCACTGGAACCAGCCAGTCCTCCGATCTCGCTTGCCACTACAGCAAAACCTTTTCCATGTTCGCCGGCTCTCGCCGCTTCAATCGATGCATTCAGGGCAAGTAGATTCGTCTGAGCCGCGATTCCCGTGATCACCTCGATGATGCTGGCAATCTCATTGGATTCCATCCGGATCTGATCCATCGCCTGGGACAGCTCATCCATTTTTCTCTCTCCCTCTGCCATTCTTTCCATGGAGTCCCTGGAGAGCCTCTCTACATCCTGCGCAGCAATGGTATTATTATGAACGGAATCCGCCACTTCCTCGATCTGGTCTACCATTCCTTTGATATGTACAGACTGCTGCTCTGCCCCATCCGCCATAGACTGTGCGGTCTCAGCAAGAGAATCCGCGCCATCTCTTACCTGCATAAAAGATGCACGCATCTCAAAAAGGGTTACATTCAAACTGTCGATAATACTGAGCATGGACGTACGGATCTCGGCAAAATCCCCAATATATTCCTGATCAACCGTAACATCCATATTCCGTTCTTCCATCTCATGCAGCGTGTCGGTAATATTGTCGATGTATTTTTTCAGCTCGTTTACAGCACTTCCGGCATTGGACACCATATTACTAAATTCGTCCTCCATATCATAGGAAAAATTCTCCTCTAATTTTCCATTTGCCAGATTACTCATCACCTCATCCATGATCTGCACCGGTTCTCCGATCCTCTGCAGTATCTTCTTCACAACCCGGCTCAGTACTTTATCGATCACAATAATGATCGCAATCACCACCACACTGACCAATGCAATGGTCAGCGTAATCTGAAGCCCCTGGCTGGTCTTATACTTCTCCGCTTCATACTGTGTCAGTTTGATCCCTTCAAAAGCAGCAAAAGCACCCAGCAGTACCAGAGCTATACCGACGATAAACCCGAGCTTAATAAATTGTATGTGCAAATACTTATGAATCGTCAGCTGCTTCACTACTTTTTCCTTCCGGCTCTTCAATTCGCTATGCACTGGACTTGTTTTCATACTCACTAACTTTGTTCCTCCTTTCAATTAATCACAATTTTATTGAGCTAATTTTATCATATTTTTCCTGTTGATACAATATGTTTCTGTATACACAGTTCATCTATAACCCGTTTCAGAAGTACCTTCATACCATCCCCACAGACCCGTGAAGGATACAGATACCACCTGTTGAACAGCATCCTCCACAATTTTGTTACAGAACGTTCACATTTTTTAGTTAATTTGAACATGGTTTATTCACATTTCTCATTTATACTAAGTTCATAAGTTAAGCAAGACAACAACTTATTACATTATAATTTTTGGCAATTTTCCTATTTTTGATATTTTTTCATAAAACTCCTCTTTCAGATAAAGGACTGCTTTCGCAGTCCTTTATCACGTTTTCAGTCTGGCAGTTTGGATTCCTGCCATCCTGCTATGACTTCTTTATGATCAGATAATTTTTTTCCTTTAATGCCTCCTCAATGAGGTCCAGCGTCTCTTCTGAATCTGCTGATACCGTATGATAATGATAATCCGAGGTAATATTTTTCAGTGGCGTGGACTTCCCGCTGCGGATCCCTTTAATAAACTCAGTCACGTCCCGGCTGGAACGGATATTCAGATCCACCTGAACTCTTCCGTATACTTTGTGGTTCACAAAATCATTCTCTACCACACCGCCGTAATACACAATAGTCCGCAGTTCATCTTCCGTCTGCTCATCGGTGTTGCACATCTTAAAAATCCGCGTAACACCTGTCTCTGCATCATTCTGAAGCATATACCCCCGGTTCGTGGACAATATGTTCATATGGGCAGCACGAAGTATCGCAATATCCTGAACGATCACCTGACGGCTGACATGAAATTCACTGGCAAGCCTGGTTCCTGACACAGGAACCTTCGTCTCACGCAGTTCACGCAAGATCAAATCCCGACGTTCCTTACCGCTCATCTTCTACCATACCTTTCCTATGTTCTTTGACGATTTTAGTACATCCTTTCAGCAGACTTCCTAATATAACCCTACTCTACCGGATGAAGATTTTTCAATGAAATATCCAGGATCGGAGCAGAGTGGGTCAATGCCCCACTGGATATGTAGTCCACTCCTATATCCACAAGACGCTCCACATTTTCTCTGGTAACGTTGCCAGAGCACTCCGTCTCAGCCCTTCCAGCGATAATGCGAACAGCCTCTTTCATCTCTTCCGGCGACATATTATCCAGCATAATGATGTCTGCTCCAGCCTCTGCCGCCTCCCTGACCATGTCAAGTTTTTCTACCTCCACTTCGATCTTGCGCACAAAAGGAGCATATTCCTTTGCCATCTGCACCGCCTGCTTCACTCCGCCGGCAGCGCCGATATGATTGTCTTTCAGGAGCACTCCATCGGACAGATTGTATCGGTGATTACAACCGCCTCCCACCTTCACCGCATATTTTTCAAACACACGCATGTTCGGGGTGGTTTTGCGGGTATCGAGGAGCTTAGTCTTTGAGCCCTCTAAAAGCCTGGCGATGGATGCGGTATAGGTAGCGATGCCGCTCATCCGCTGGAGATAGTTTAATGCCACACGTTCACCGGAGAGAAGCACCCGGATATCTCCGGTCAGGACTGCCATGAGCTGCCCTTCCTTCACTGCATCCCCGTCCTGGCATTTCAGATCGATCTCCACAGAATCATCCAGCAGCTGAAACACTCTGGAAAATATCCCTAGCCCCGCAATAATACCTTCCTGTTTACAGATCAGCTGAACCTCTCCTTTTCTGCCTTCAGGCATCACTGCATTGGTGGTGATATCCTCGCTGGTAATGTCCTCCTGGAGCGCCATCCGTATCAACTTATCCGCATTTAACTGCATTGTTATCTCATTCATGTTCTTTATGTTCCTTTCTTGCACCTTTTTTTCTCTCGATCTCCTCCAGAACTGCTTTTCCATATTCCTTCCATAGCCCTTCCAGATCATCATACTGCCTGGTATCCACAGAGGGATCATGGGAAATATGGGTATAGTTCTTTATAATCCGGTTGGCCGCCCGTCTGGCAAATACCAGACTTTCCAGCAGAGAATTACTGGCAAGGCGGTTCGCCCCATGTACGCCGTTGCAGCTGGTCTCACCAATGGCATAGAGCTGGTTCATGGAAGTCCTGCTGTCGCAATCCACCCAGATCCCTCCCATAAAATAATGCTGCGCCGGCACTACTGGCACCGGCTCCCTGGTCACATCGTACCCCTCCTCCAGACAGCGTTTGTAGATGTTGGGAAAATGCCCCTTGATCTCCTCCTCGGAAATGGGCGCCAGGCTCAGACGCACATAGGGCATCTGATCCTGTTCCATCTGCTCATATACCTTCTCCGTCAATACATCCCGCGGCAGCAGCTCGTCCACAAACCGCTGTCCGTCTTTATTAAGAAGCACAGCCCCCTCCCCCCTCACAGATTCTGAAATGAGAAATCTCCTTCCCGACCTCTGTGAATAAAGGGTGGTGGGATGGATCTGAATATAGTCAATATTTTCCAGCTCTATTCCGCGTTTCAAGGCGATGGCCAGCGCATCTCCTGTCATATGGCGGAAATTGGTAGAATGCTCGTACAATCCCCCAAGGCCACCGCAGGCAAGTACGGTATAATCTGCCCGGATCGTCAGAAGCTCCCCCTGCTCATTGGTTACCACCGCGCCGAAACAGGTATTTTTTTCTGTCACCAGATCGATCATGGCAGTATGTTCGTAAATCTTCACATTGTCAAGTTTCCGGACAGCTGCCAGCAGCTTACTGGTGATCTCCTTGCCGGTGATGTCCTCATGGAACAGGATCCTCGGCGTAGAGTGACCCCCTTCCCTGGTAAAGACAAGGGAACCATGGTCATTTTTAAAATCCACGCCATACAGGATCAGATCGTCAATGACATTCCGTGAGGAACGGATCATAATATCTACAGATTCCCTGCGGTTCTCGTGGTGTCCCGCCCGCATCGTATCCTCATAATAGCTGTCATAATCTTCCTCTGACTTAAGAACACAGATCCCCCCCTGAGCCAGATAAGAATCGCTGTTCTCCACCTCATCCTTGGTGATCATGATGATCTTTTTATCCCTGGGAAAATTCAATGCGCAGTACAGCCCTGCCGCTCCGCTTCCCACAATTAAAATATCTGCTTTTTTCTTCATACTGCCGCCTTTGCCGTATCATTTGCCGAGTTTCAGCATGTTTGTTAAAGGTACATTGGCACCCTCTCTCAATTCCTCACTCACAAACACTTCATTTTTTCCATATTCCAGAACATCCGCCACCTTTTCAAGTGTAATCAGTTTCATATCTTCACACACCTGATGTTCCATAACCGGATAAAAAGATTTGCCCGGATTGTTTTTTACCAGTTCATAAAAGACGCCGGTCTCGGTGCATACAATAAATTCTTTCCCGCTGCTCTTCCCTGCATAATCAATGATTCCGGAGGTACTTCCGATATAGTCTGACAGTTCCAGCACCTCTTCTATGCATTCCGGGTGGGAAAGAACTTCTGCCTTGGGATGCTGCTGTCTGGCTTCTCTTAACGCTGCCGCTGTCATCTTGGCGTGAACCGGACAATAACCATCGTTTAATATCACATTTTTTTCTGGTACCTGCTGCGCCACAAACCGCCCCAGATTCCCGTCCGGGATAAAGAAAATATTTTTATTGGGAAGCGCTCTGACGATCTTTACCGCATTGGAAGAGGTCACACAGACATCCGAGAGCTGCTTGAGCTCCGCCGTTGAATTGATATAACACACTACCGCCAGATCTCCGTATTCTTCCTTCATGCTCTGGATCTTTTCCTTTTGTGCCATATGTGCCATGGGACAATCCGCCGCTGCCTCCGGCATAAGAACAGTCTTACTGGGACTCAGTATCTTGGCGCTTTCTCCCATAAAGGACACGCCGCAGAACACAATGGTGTTTTCCTCTGCCTTCTTTGCGATCTGGCTCAGATAAAATGAATCTCCTATGTAATCAGCCACATCCTGAACCTCATCATTCACATAGTAATGCGCCAGGATCACAGCTCCCTTTTCTTTTTTCAACCGATTAATCTTGTCTTTCAGTTCTTTCACAATCTTCCTCGTTTCTGCGCCGTTTTCCGGCACACATGATTGGATGGGGCATCACCTGCCCCGATTATTATTTATCCCCTATCTTAACACAAAACTTTACAGCTGACAAGACAGTAAAAATTCTTTTGGGGATCAATATTTCTCCTGCGCCGCCTCCACTATACTGTCATAACAGGGCTTCTTTTCCATCTCTCCTTCAAACAACAGCGGATAACTGGTCTCTCCTTTAAAATTTGTCAGCCAGGAATCTTCATCCGCTACGCCCCAGAAGGTAACATTCGTAATATTGGCTTTTCCAGTACGGTCTGCCTGAAGAATCGTCTGGAAAAATTGTTTATAACGGTCCGCCTGGAGCTTCAGCCCCTCCTCTGAATCATCGGTGTTGTGCATATCGATCTCAGTCAGCTGGATCTCCAGCCCCTCAATCGCCCCATATTTTTCCAATGCCGCTTCTATAAGTTCTGTGGTGGGATAATTCATATCCCAGTGGCTCTGCATGCCGACTCCATCCAGAACGCCTTTTTCTTTTAATTTCTTCACCGTAGCCGTGATCATCTCCCGCTTTGTCGGCATATACTCATTATAATCATTATAAAATAATTTAACTTCTGGATCCGCGTATTTTCTGGCAAAGGTAAAGGCATCCTCAATATAGCTCTCATCGCCATAAATCTCATACCAGTTGCTTTTGGTACGGTAGCCGCCCTCGTCCGCCATCGCCTCATTCACAACATCCCAGGCATATACCACTCCCGGATAATTCTCCTGGCAGTAAGTCAGTACCTTCTTAATGTATGCCTCCATTCTTTTCTGCATCTCTTTTTTCCCTGCCAGTCCCTTAGAAGGCTCATAATCTTTGGAAAAGAACCATTCTGGAGTCTGGTTATGCCATACCAGGGTATGCCCCCTCAGCGGGATATTGTTTTCTTTTGCCCTGCTTAAGATCTGATCCAGTTTTTTCGTATTGATCTCCGGCATTCCGTCGCTGCTCTTCTCCGAAGCCGCCCCGTCCAGCAGACTGTCCGGCTTCATCTCATTTTCCATGGTGATGCTGCTAAAATGACTGCAGACGGAACTCATTCTGTCCGAATCGTTTAATGTCCCCATATTGACTGCAACACCTACGGTAAAGTCTTCTTTAAATGCTTCTTTTAATATCCTGCTTCCTTTTTCCTCCACCGCTGCCGGCGACGCAGAATGGTCCTGTTCATTTTTTACTTCCTTATCCTTGCCGCAGCCAGCCGCTGCCAACGCTGTCAACATAGCAATCCCTCCTATTATCATCCACTTTTTCAACTTCATATTTTGACCTCCTTATCAAATTTAAAGCTTATTCTGAATTTCAGAAATTTCCTGCTGCCTTCTCTGGAATGCCTTCACTTCTCCGGGACTCTTCAGCACTACCACCTTGCTGGAATATTTTTCACAGAGCTGCTGGTACCACACTCTGTGGCTCTTGTCTCTTCCCTCGTGCAGGATCCACCATAGAAATTCCCAGTCAATCTTTTCTTCACATCCCTCCGTCATGGATTCCCGGGACTTTCCCCGGTAAATAAAATATCTCTTCCATGCCCGGTACAGGCAGATATGTACTGGAAAATCAAGAAAAATAATCTGGGTGGCTGTCTGCATCCTTCTCTCATAACAGGTGGACTTATAATTTCCGTCCATTACCCAGCTATTGTGAGAATCCATAAAAGCGGATACAATCTCTTCTTTTTCTGCATTGTCCCGCTCCTTCCAGCCGGGAAGCCAGTGTACACAGTCCAAATGCAGAACTTCACATCTGTACGTGTCTGCCAGTTTCCGCGCCAGGGTCGACTTTCCACTTCCGCTGTACCCAATCACACAAATCCTATGCTCCATATCTGCCTCCTTCACTGAACCAGAATCCAGACTTACAAAGCTATTATATCATAATTTTAACAAAAAGAAGAAAAAATACCAGACTTGTCAAGAAAGAAAAAATGTATTAAAATAAGAACAAAGAATTGTGGCTGCACAAGCATGCCGCTTTACCCGGCCGATGCCAGCATCGGCTTAACCATGCCCGGCAGAACCGCCGGACAGTATAAAACATATTTAAAAATGGAGGATTTAATGAGCAATTATTCATTAGTAGAGATCAATGAAAGATACGTTGATGTTCTTCAGGAACTCGGAAATATCGGCGCGGGGAATGCAACCACTGCCATCGCGTCCATGCTCTCGATCCGGGTTAACATGAATGTGCCAAAAGTAGAGCTGCTGGAGGTTTCAAAACTGGGGGCTTCCATCTGTCCGGAGGATGAGATTATTGTCGGCATCTTTCTGGAGATACAAATGGATATTGAGGGGAGCATGATGTTCTTGATGCGACTGGATTCTGCCCAGTATCTTGTAAACAAACTTATGATGCGTGATGCCTCCTATCAAGGGGATTTTGACGAGATGGATCTCTCTGCCCTGAAGGAGATCGGCAATATTATAGCCGGATCCTATCTGTCAGCATTGTCTACAATGACAAATCTTGTTATTTCGCCGTCGATTCCGTATCTTGCTGTCGATATGGCGGCATCGGTACTAAGCGTACCGGCGATAGAGTTTGGTCAGTACGGCGACTACGCTTTGCTGATCCAGACAGAATTTGGAGATGAAGTTATGATCAACGGTTATTTTATCCTTATGCCGGAACAACAGTCCTATGATAAAATACTAAAAGGATTAGGATTTGATATGTAGAGGTAAAAAAATGAGTAATGTAATAAGAGTCGGAATGGCAGATTTAAATATCTGCAAGGCACCTGATGTTATTATGACAATCGGACTTGGTTCATGTATTGGGCTCACGCTTTATGATCCTGTGACAAAGATAGGTGGAATGGTTCACTACATGCTGCCAGACAGCACCGCAACAGAAAATAATGGAAATATTGCAAAATTCGCAGACACAGGTATCGAGGAATTATTAAAACAGGTTACCCGTGCCGGCGCCAGCCGAAGCCGCCTTGTCGCCAAGATCGCAGGCGGCGCAAAAATGTTTGGCGTTGCCCAGTTGTCAAATATTGGGAGCATTGGCGACAGAAATGCCCAGGCCGCAAAAGAAATGCTGAAGAAACTGAATATCCGGCTGATCGCAGAAGATACCGGTCTGAATTATGGACGCACAGTAGAACTACACTGTGATAACGGTGATTTTCATATCAAAGCGATCAAAAAACCGGTTAAAATCATTTGATCTGACAATGCAGATCCAGTTTCTCACTGTTGCCAAAAAAGTTAAAATTAAAAATGGATCAGGCTGTTTTGACGAAGGAAGGTTCTATAAAATATTACATATTGTGCTATCGAACGGGCGAAAATCAGACAGAACTTTCATCTTTTGGCTCAACGGCGTGAATCTAACCCGTTTTCACGCCATGAGCCAGCAGCCTTCCTTGTTTCATCCTAGTTCAAATAATCTGAGTAGAATATATGCATTTTTCCATATTCCGGATCTCCCCTCCAGTCCAGAAGCTTTAGCTCATTCATCTTTTCCATAACTTCAGGATCATTCAACGATATTATTATCACAATACTGTTCTTTGATTCCCTCAGACTTTTGAAAATCACTCAGCCCAAAACCATATGATCCCAGCCCTGGCACACCCTCGCTCATATAACTGAATCCATCATCATACTTTTTTTCAGTTCGAAATAATTTGCGGTCGTAAAAATGGTATCTACGCCAAAATAAATTTTCTCTCCCTCTGAATCAGTGATCTTACTCTGTAAATCTTCTGCCACCCTAATGGATACCTTTATCCAGGGAAAAAATGCCAGATCATAAAAACAGCATCTACAATTCCTGTTATTAAGAAAGATCTCTTTATATTCCCATGCATAATAACTCCTTTTAACAGAACTCTTTCAATATACCTGTATCCTGTTCTATGGATTTTAACTTTGGAATTACACACAACATAAAATCACAGTCAACAAAATTTTTTAATCACATCCCCACGATCTTCACATACTCTGGAAGCCCTCCCTTCCTCAACGCCTTTGTATACTCCTTTTTCTTGCTCTTCGGCACCCGGATCACCAGGTCCTTCCTCGCCTTCCCAAAGATTCCCTTCCCCCACTTTTTAATCCGGGTAGAACGGATGGTAACCTTCTTCAACTTTCCCTCTTTTGGCGAAAAGGCATAAAAGGCATAATCTCCGATCTCCATCACACTGGCGGGGATCGTAACGGTTCTGAGACCACTCCGTAAAAACATGCTGTGGCTGATGGTTTTTACTCCCGTCTCGATCCGCACGCTATTTAAATCTGTACAAGATGAAAAGGCATAGCTCCCAAAAGATGTTCTGGCGGGGATGGTGACATGTCTTAACCCTGTTCCAGAAAATGCTCCCTTTCCGACCTTTTCCACGTGTTTCAGGGACACAGATTCGATTCCCGATCCATCAAAAGCATGCTCTCCGATCTTTTTCAGTGTAGATGGGAGGCTGATTTTTTTTAACTCACTTGTATCCTCAAAGGCACTGTATCCGATGGAAACCAGTCCCTCCGGCAGCACAATCTCTTTAACTTTTCGAAAATTATCAAAAGTCATTTTCCCAATATAGGTTATGCCCTTTTCAAACACGAACCGCTCCGCCTTCAGATACCATTCCTGCCAATCCATGCTTACCCCGTGCTGACCACCGTCCTCCATCCGCCCTTTACAGTCGATGGTGACTGTC
>CAMXSH010000065.1 GCA_947246475.1 uncultured Roseburia sp. | reverse complement strand
AGCACCAAAATTATCATAGAAGATTAGTAATTACAGACTTTTCTTCACACACTCAGGTAAAAACAATTGTAACGACCACGTGGAAAACAAGTAAAAAAAGCGTAGTTGCACTTAGTAAGAAAAAGGGAACTTCGGTCAGACTGACCGCAAAAAAGAAAGGAACAGCTACCATCACAGCTTCTGTGAAATACGTTCCTACTGGAAAATGGGCAATAAGAACAATAAAACTCACCTGCAGAATAACTTCCAAGGGTAGTGCCCCTGCCAAAACACCACCCGTTAGCACAGAGCCGGCTCAGACACCACTGATCATATACACATCAATGCCAGCTCCCCCCTCAAAACAACCAGTGGTTACCAATGATCCCGCTGACACGGCAGAACCAGATAAAACAGCTGATCCAGATGGGACTCCAATCCCCGATGAGACAACTGTTCCAGATAAGTCACAAGAACCAGCTTCTACACCGAATACACCCGATGACTCTGTTGTATCAGAAGTCGTTTTGAATTCATCCGAATCACTACTCGGCATGGAAAAAGGAAGAAATACCATCGCACTGACAGCAACAGCAAAAGATAAGGATGGTAATCCATTGGAAAACCCGACTGTGATCTGGACCTCAGATAACGAAGATGTCGCCGCCGTAAATGAAGGGCTTGTAACAGCAATCGGTGATGGCACAGCCCATATCACAGCAACAGTAAATAATGTAACTTCAAAGCCATGCACCGTCACAGTAGATGCTAAAAAACCGTTTATCACAAAAGCAGGACTAAATGATGGCAGAACATTTTTTGTTGCTTTTAACGAACCAGTGACAGGAACACCGTCAGTAAATGTAAAAACTGACAATAATACAACCATAGAATGTGCCTCCCAGACGTTGTCAGAAGATGGAACAAATATGACGATTACCTGCCGAAATGTACTGAGTGCAGGCATCTATGAACTCACGGTCAATGGTCTGGAGGATTCCGCTGGCAACAAAATGGCTAAAGACAGCTTTATCTCCATCACTAAGGAAGCCAGTATTCCAAATGGTTTCTTGTGCAAGACAGAGCAGGCGCCAGCAGGTCAATCTTTCTTTGATGTATATTTTTCCATTGTTGACCAGTATGGAGAAAAATTCGATACCCTGGGGATAATGTCGGAAGGCGTACTTAGCGCATCTGCCCAGACAGAAACTGGAATGCCTTTTAAGACTCAGGTAAATCAGCAGGAAGGATATGTCAGAGTTTCTGGTTCTGCCAGCGCTTTTACAGAAGGCAGGAAGATCAAAATCACCTTATCCTATTCCGTATTAGACCAAACCGTCATAGAAGAAGAGATGACCGTAACTCTAGCGGACGCAACAAACAAAGGAAAAGCCGTGAAAATCTCAGGACTAAATGCTACAAGTAAAACGATGGAATATGAAACTTCAGCCGATGAAGTAGTATTCCAGCTTAGCAGCGCACAAGAAGATAATGTATTTACTCTCTCCTCAAAACTCCTGGATGAGTTTGGATATAAAGCCGATCCAGCAGATGTCATTTATATGATCAAAGATGAGAGTATACTTGCTTTCCCTGGCGCAGATGAAACAGATACAGAAGGAATTTGTACATCAAAGCAGCCCGTTTCTGTGCAGGCGCTTAAAGGTGGTTCAACAACCATCACCGCTTACCTGGCTTCAGATGACTCCCAGTCCTTCACCATAAAAATAACAATTAAGTCTACAAGCCTGAAAAAAATAGCCGTAACCAATCCTGCCTCAGGGACCAACGGAAGGATGACCGAAGCAAAAGTAAATTTGTTCCCAGCCGGAACAGGACTTACAAAAGATGACTTACAATTCCGGGTGACTGAAGGTAAGGAACGTGTCCAGAAGTATGAATTTGTCCAGGAAAACGATGGAATTTACATCAACATAACCGCGTTCCCTGACGGCAGAGATGAACCGATCCGTTTCGTCGTGTACAGTAATGAAATTGAATCCGACGAGATTTCTTATATATCCACACCGGATCTCACTCCGACCAGTATTAAGATTAAAGGTTTTGAAGAAAACTCTGTTACTGCAGATGGCAGGGCAACTACCACTTACCAGATCCTAAACCGTTATGGCGAAGATATTACAAATCGGATCCCAGTACAACCGGCATGTGAGATCTCTTCAAAAGATGTTATTAAAACAGCAGTAACGGATACAAGAGAAAACGTCGGAATACTTACTATCGAGACATCAAATTCAGGAACAGCAGAAATTACACTTTCTATGGATTCAGATTCTTCTGTAAACGCAAGAGTAACTGTAACTGTATTGCCAAAAGCTTATGTACAGGAAATCCGTTTTGGGACAGCATCTATGAACGGACTTGCCCTGGGGGATCCAGACATTCTTTATATCCCGGTTCAGGCATATGACCAGTATGGGAACAAATTTATGTCATTTACAACTAATACTATCCGAGAAGAAGATTTAATTGTTACAATAGATGGAAAATCCAAAGACGATTGCGATTTTCTTACGACGGAGTGGTACAAACAGGTTGGTGATAGCTCTCCAGCAACCTTGGAAATCGGGGTCTTAGGAATAAAATGGAACTCTTCTTCCTCCAAAAGTACCATTCCAACTGAAGGCGACATTTTGACCATCGGTCTTGAAAGCAAGCGCTCCGATTTTAAGGTAACGCCATACAAGATTCCGATTAAGGCAGCCTCGGAAATACAAAAACTGGAATTTGTCAGACAATACCAGGCAGCAATTCCAGGAGCCGCTGTTACAAATACAGTAAAACTTTTTGACCAGTATAATACAGAAATTACGTCGTTGCCTACTGGACAAAGTTTGCACATTTCTGTTGTAGATAATGAAGGAACTTCTATTGATACCACAACTACACCAACAGTTACCTCAAGTGCTGTATCCGTTTCAGCAGATTCTATAATCACTGATGTAACACCCACAAACTGCCAACTCCAGCTTTCAGAGACACTGCCACCTGGGGAATATACAGTTAGACTTCATTTGGGCGCTGAGGATTCCACATATGGCAAAGCAACAGTTAAAGGAAGTTATACACTGACAGTAGGAATGGCAGATACCCTGCTCAAGAAAATAGAGATTTACGATACAGCAACCAATTCCAAGGAAATGGAAAACCAGTATGTAAATCTTACATCCCCGGGTACTACGTTAACCTTTGACTGCAAAATGTATACAAAATACCAGGAGAATGAAACAGAAATCGCATGGAAAAACAGTTCAGGCAAGTCGGTGATCGATTCCAGTAAATTAGTATGGACTGCAGAGGCTCCAGATGCCATAACAGTAGAGCAGAATACGGAGAATAAGAATATCTTTAAATTCTCTTCTTCCTCGACAGACCTGATTGATGATACTGTTATAGTTTCCCTTACATATTTTTCTGGCAAAGAAGATCCTATATATGGGGAACAGCCAATAAAGGTCAGCAATAAACCGTCCCAACCACAGGGCGAATACCGGATTGTCACATATGACACAGACACACAGATATATGGTTCAGAAGATTACCTCAGTAAAGACGAACCCGTTGAAATTTTAAAAGATACTACATTTGCTTTTATTGCAGGTGACCAGTATGGTGGCGTTTATAATGAAACCAAGTTGTTTATGGTTACTTCATCTGAAAATGATGTTGTAAGCGTCAATACCTCTGCTTTTCCAACAAATGACTGTACATTTTTACTTAATGTTAATCCTGACGCAGCAACAGGTAGTACCAGCACCATCAAAGTATACCTGACACGAGAACGTTTCTATGAATTTACTGTAAAAATTGCTGCTACCAGATAAGAATCTGAATTTTAATAAAAGAACGTGACGGAGCCCCGTCACGTTCTTTTTTAATATTATTTGTGAAATATTGTCACCGAAGTGACTTTTACACATTAATCTCGGCTTTTACTCCCAATAACTCTTTATTTTCCACCAAAATTGGCTTTACTACCTCTTCTACAAATTCCGCCACCTGGCTCGGCGCTCTTCCTACATAACGGCTCGGATCCATCGTCTTCTGTAACTCTTCCAACGTCATCGGGAACTCCTCATCCGAGGCGATCAATTCCAGCAGATTGTTGTCCAAACCCTTTTCTTTCACATTCTTTCCCGCCTCCATCGAAAGCGTACGGATCTTCTCATGAAGCTCCTGGCGGTTTCCGCCAGCCTTAACTGCATCCATCATAATGTTTTCTGTCGCCATAAAGGGCAGCTCTGACATCAGGCGCTTCGTGATCACCTTATCGTATACTACGAGACCATCTACGACATTCAGAAACAGATCAAGGATTCCATCAATCGTCAGAAATGCCTCCGCCACACTGAGACGTTTATTTGCCGAGTCATCCAGAGTTCTTTCAAACCACTGTGTCGCTGAGGTGATCGCCGGATTCAATGCATCGATCATCACATAGCGGGAAAGGGAGGCGATGCGCTCACTGCGCATCGGATTTCTCTTATATGCCATCGCAGAAGAACCGATCTGGCTCTTCTCAAAAGGCTCCTCAATCTCTTTGAGATGCTGAAGAAGACGGATGTCGTTTGAAAATTTATGGGCGCTGGCTGCGATACCCGCCAGAACATTGCACACCCTTGTGTCCAGTTTCCGGGAATATGTCTGTCCTGACACCGGAAAACATGATTCAAATCCCATCTTGGCAGCAATCATTTTGTCTGCTTTCTTACATGCTTCTTCGTCTCCCTCAAAAAGCTCCAGAAAACTTGCCTGGGTTCCCGTCGTCCCCTTTGAACCAAGAAGCTTCATATGAGAAAGTACATGCTCCAGGTCCTCCAGATCCATCACCAGTTCTTCCATCCAGAGCGTGGCACGTTTACCCACAGTCGTCGGCTGGGCTGGCTGAAAATGAGTAAAGGCAAGAGTCGGTAGCTCTTTATACTTCATGGCAAATTCCGAAAGTTCATGAATTACATTCACCAGCTTTTTCTTCACTAATTCTAATCCCTCAGTCATTATAATGACATCAGTATTATCCCCCACATAGCAGGAGGTAGCCCCCAGATGAATGATCTCTGCCGCCTTCGGACACTGCTTACCATAAGCATAGACATGGCTCATGACGTCATGGCGCACCTCTTTTTCACGTGCCTTCGCCACGTCATAATTGATGTCCTCTGCATGAGACTTCAATTCTTCAATCTGCTCCTCTGTGATCCGTGGATTGCCCTGGGCATCCTTTAATCCTAATTCTTTTTCCGTCTCTGCCAGTGCAATCCACAGCTTCCTCCATGTGCGGAATTTCATATCAGGAGAAAAAATATACTGCATCTCTTTACTGGCGTATCTTTCTGATAATGGGCTTACGTAACAATCTGTGCTCATTTTACCGTTCCTTTCTAAAATGACATGCCGCCATCAGCGGCACTACTATCATACCGTGGATATCCTCCTCTGGAGGTGCACCGGATATTTTCCAGAAAAACATGCATCACAATCCCCCGTACCGCCTCCGATCAGGTCATTGACAAGCCCCATTCCTTCCTGCGAAAGCACCATCCCTTTGGAACCTTCTGCATCATTCTCCATGGCGCTCTTCGTCAAAGCGTTCACCCAGTCCGGATTCCATTTGCATCTGTTCTTTCTCGGTTAGTCTGTCAGTCCAATCCTCTTCGCCACTTCATTATAGGCATCCTCTACACCACCAAGATCACGGCGGAAACGGTCCTTGTCCAATTTTTCTCTCGTCTTGATATCCCAGAAACGACACGTATCCGGTGATATCTCATCGGCAAGAATGATTGTCCCATCCGCCGTTTTGCCAAACTCGATCTTAAAGTCGATAAGTTCAATGCCACAATCCTCAAAAAATTCTACCAGGAAATCATTTACCATAAAAGCGTATTTTGTGATCGTATCAATATCTTCCTGGGTTGCGATCCCGATCGCTTTTGCAAAATAGTCATTGATCAGCGGATCTCCCAGATCATCATCTTTATAACTAAATTCCAGCGTCGGGCAAAGAAGCTTTCTTCCCTCTTCAATCCCAAGTCGCTTGGAAAAACTTCCAGCAGCAGTATTACGGATAATAACTTCAAGTGGTACAATAGATACTTTTTTTACTGCGGTCTCACGGTCACTGAGCTCCTCCACAAAATGAGTTGGAACACCACCCTTCTCAAGCTTATGGAACAAAAAGTTTGTCATACGGTTATTGATAACACCTTTTCCAACGATTGTCCCTTTCTTTTCACCATTAAATGCGGTAGCATCGTCTTTGTAATCGACGATACACACGCCCTCTATATCTGTAGCATAAACCTTCTTGGCCTTTCCCTCATAGAGCATCTCTTTCTTTTCCACTTTTAAGTCCTCCTTATTTGATTGTGCGTAATATATATGATGCTGGGGACAAAAAGAATTTTGTTCCCAGCAGATACAACAAATTGCTTAAGAGCTCTCTAAAACTGCTAAAGCTCCTGCCCCTTGGACTCTCTGCCATGCTACTCTCCAGACAGCGGATAAACTTCCCGTAGGATCTTATTTTGCAAAATCCGCAGTACTGCCTGATCAATAATTTTTTCATCCATCTCTTCCGTTATGACAGCCTGACGTAATGCAGAGACAGCTTCTTCAATATTTTCTGGATTGTATAACATGTCCGCACCAGAAGCAATCGCTTTGACTGCCGCCTCACTGGCAGTATATCTGGTGGTGATCACTGGCAGATCCATCTGTTCTGTCATAATAATCCCTCGAAAGCCAAGCTCTTTCCGCAACAGATCTGACATAATGATACTGGACATAGAAGAAGGAACCTGGGGATCAATCTTATTCAGTGACACGTGACTGACCATGACCACATCAGTCCCCCCATCGATTCCTGCGGCAAAAGGTTCAAAATTAACTCTTCTAAGCCTCGATAAGCCCGTATCAATACCTACAGGAGCCAGTTTATGGTATTTCGCCACGGAACATATCCCTGGAAACATCTTCAATACAGTACACAGGTTTCCGCCTTCTTCTGTGTGACTGGCATGCATACCCTGGATCATTGCCGCTGCTGCCTCACTGACTTTTTCTTCGTCCGTACCAAAGCAACTGGAGCAATATTCGTTATCCCGGTAAGATTCAACGAAACGCTCGTATCTGTTTTGATAAGCCTGCAGTTTTTTCTTATAAGCTCTGCGTCTTTTCTTCCTTTTTGCTTTTGATACCTTTTTTACCGGCGGAATGTATTCTGGCTCTTTTCCTAGAATAGCCACGACACTTTCATCTACTGCTGAGGTGTCAATCGATTTCTCTTCTTCCACTACATCCGCTACTGGCGCAAAATTCATGTTAAATCCCAGATTAAGAAGTTCCTCTCCAATGATCTCGCCGGTATCCTCCAGCTGCTCTACGGTCATATTCTTTCCCATTTCGGATGGACTGATATAACCTGTGGATTTGATCTCGTCATTTTGGGCTGCTATAGAATTAAATCCGCCGCCTTCCTCCTGGGTGGCAAGGTACAATGGTATACGTATCTGCGTTCCTGCTGCCACATGCTCCTTAATCTGCCCAAGCATTGTCTGGATCTGTTCTACCCCTTTAATATTCTGATTATAAAAAACCAGACCACCGACCTTATACTTGTCCAATGCCTCTAAAAGTTCCGGGACTGCTTCCTGCACTGGCTTCTTACCATCTACCAGCTTATCCACATCAACTATTAGAAGCTGACCAATCTTTTCTTCCAGTGTCATCGTCTTTAGTAATCCGGCAGCGGCTTCCAGGGCACTATCCTCTGTCTGGGCACTGCTCTCAGATTCTGTATTTTCTGTAGACTTAGGTTCACTTCCACAGCCTGTCATCGAAAAACAAAGACAAAACACTAAAAATAAACATAAAATCTTTTTCATCTACCTTCTCCTTGGTTCAGTCACACATGATCCGGGCTCCATGGCATGATCACTATCTGTTTTGACCAAAGCCGTAGAGCTACCCCAAAAGAACCATAATTCGCATAACTATCCGAATGTATTATATCAGATAATCTTTGATTATACAAATAAATATTTACAAAAATAAGGGAAACATTCAATTTTTTTCATAATATTTGTAAATCAGTCAAGCAGTCATTCATATGATATCAATGTAAATTAATTTAGGAGGAACTTAAATATGAGTGATTTATCAGCAACAAACTGCGGTGGCGGATGCTCCTGCAATGAGGGACACAATGGCGGATGCTCCTGGATTATCATCATCCTTCTTCTGTGCTGCTGCGGCGGCAACGGTGGCTGCGGTGGTGGTGGCAGCTGGGGCGGCTTCGGCGGAGACTGCAGCTGCATCATCTGGATCCTGCTGCTTCTGTGCTGCTGCGGCGGCAACGGCGGCTGGGGCGGATGCGGCGGTGGCGGATTCTGCTAATTCCTGCTCAAAAAAAGGTGTCGGGGCTTCAACCCCGGCACCTCTTTTCTTTTGTATTCTCCGTTTCATTTTCCTTTATCTTCCTGCATTCTGCACACTCCAGATCGATCTCGTAGACCGTCGTCTCATCGATGACAATCTCTGTCCGCTCTTTCTCGGTCATGCCATTCTCCCATTAAACTTACTTACTATTTATTCTATGAAAATAGAAATCATAGTTTATCATAAAATCTGGCGATCCGGTCCATTCTCGAAGACATTCCCACAAACATCCTGTCCACCAGGGTAAGCGCCACCATAGACTCCACCACGACGACAGCCCGGGGAACAATGATCGGATCATGCCTGCCTTTGATCTGAACCTTGATCTCTTCCCCAGACTGGTTCACTGTACCCTGCTCAGTAAATATAGATGGCGTGGGCTTAAAAGCCGCCCGCAGTACAATAGGGCTCCCATCACTGATGCCTCCCAGGATCCCTCCGGCAAAATTAGTCTTTTTACCCACTTCCCCATCCGGATTGATACAAAATTCATCATTATTTTCAGAGCCGCTTTTTTTTGCTGCTGCAAAACCACTGCCAATCTCGACGCCTTTCACAGCCCCGATCGACATAACCGCCTGCGCCAGTGCTGCGTCCAGTTTGCCAAAGACCGGATCTCCGAGCCCTGCCGGAACCCCTGAGGCCACACATTCAATTACTCCTCCAGCAGAATCATGATTCTTCATCTGATCCGCCAGAAACGCCTCTGCCCTCCCAGAGGCATCCAGATCCGGCATGCGCAGCGGGCTTTTCTCGATATTCTCCAGTTTTATCTTTCCAGGATCCACCTCAATATCTCCTATAGATCTAACATAGGAACTTATTTCGATCCCCAGTTCTGCTAGAATCTTTGATGCAACTGCTCCTCCGGCAACACGCCCAATCGTCTCTCTCCCAGAAGATCTCCCGCCTCCCCGGTAATCCCGGAACCCGTATTTTTCATCAAAGGTATAGTCCGCATGTCCTGGTCTGTAATAAGAAGCAATCTCGGAATAATCCCGGGATTTCTGAGACGTATTCAAAACCATCATGGAAATCGGCGTGCCCGTGGTTTTTCCCTCAAATACCCCTGACAAAATCTCCACCTTATCTCCTTCTTTTCTTGGCGTGGAATATCTGGTCTCCCCAGGCTTTCTCCGGTCTAGATACTGCTGAATATCCTCTTCTGCCAGCGGCACTCCCGCCGGACATCCATCCACAACGACCCCAAGTCCTTTTCCATGGGATTCCCCCCACGTAGCAACTGAAAATATATCTCCAATGATTGAACCAGCCATTTTACCCTCCATACTCGAAAAATCCAAAATTTTGTTTCTTTTTTTCTCCTAATATAGTATAATAAAATTAGTTTTTTTACAATGTTATTTTTTAAAGGGAATATTTGAAACGGCTTTCGCCGTAGAAACAAGAAAGGAGAACGCACTTTATGTTTAGTCAGTTTTTTGGAAATTATCTTTTGAATAAAGGGAAGATTACCAAAGCTCAATTCACATCATGCATGGAATACATGAGAGCGAATCGGGTAAAACTTGGTCTGATCGCGGAATCCGAAGGACTTCTTACCCGTGATCAGGCAGATGAACTGAATCATCTCCAGATGCAGAGCGATAAACGTTTCGGCGATCTGGCGATTGAAAAGGGATATCTCACCAATGTGGACATTTCCCATCTGCTCCAGCTTCAGGGAAATCCTTATCTGATTTTCGTTCAGGCATTGGAAGAAAATAAGATTATTAGCCGAGATGAGGTCAACAAACTGGTTGCAGAATTCCAGAGGGAGGAAAGTTTCACAAATACGACGCTGGAAGCAATCAAATTTGGGGATTTTGACCGCCTTCTGCCAGCTTTTGTAACAACCAAAAACGAAGGTTATCTCAATCTTATGGCACTTGCCTTAAGAAATATCGTGCGGTTCGTAAGCTCTTACATACGGATCGGCAAAGCCGAAAAAGTGACTGACTATTCTGCAAAATACATAGCATATCAAAAAACAACTGGTGCGTATGAAGGATTTCTTGGTTTCGCCAGCAACGATAATTCAATTCTATCAGTAGCAGATGGTTATGCCGGAGAATATTTTGAAAAACCAGACGATGACGCCCTGGATTCCGTTTGCGAATTTACAAATTGCATCAATGGCCTTCATGCTACAGAACTTAGCTATCAGGAAGTTATCATTGATATGCTGCCACCAGAGTACATGTTTGACGGCACAATAAATACGTCCGAAGAATTTTTCGTACTTCCCCTGTATATTACAGGAAAAAGGGTTGATATGATTGTAAAAATGTAGCAGTTATGAGTTTTTTCAAATATAAACATAAAAAAGCACATTTTTACGCAGATTTTACATAAGGGAGGTTGTTTTATGGCAACAGTATTGATCGTGGATGACTCCAAAACATCCCGCAGAATATTAAAAAACATTTTGATAGAAAACGGTTACGAGATCATAGGAGAAGCGACAGATGGACAAACCGGTTATGAAAAATACATAGAATTTCGACCAGATCTTGTTACATTGGACATCACCATGCCGGTGCTTGACGGACTCGGTTGTCTGGAGAAGATTATGCAGCTCAACAAAAACGCCAATGTGATCATGGTAACTGCCGCTGGACAGAAATCAAAGATGGTGGAAGCGATAAAACTTGGCGCAGCAGAATTTATCCAGAAACCATTTGAACCCGAACAAATCTTATCCGTAATCAAAACCGTCATATGATTTTGCTACGAGCCATGCAAAAATAAAAAGAAACAGCCCCTGGGAGCTTGCTCACAAGGGGCTGTTTCTTTTTATTTTTATACGGCGACAGGCCGTTAACCCCATGCAAGCATGGGCTCGCTAGATGTAGCGCAGCGGAATCGAGATGAGCAGGGCGGGTAGCTCTGGAACGAGCCCTCTCTCCCTTGACAACCACTTCCCTCTTATTATAAAATTATCTTGACAGGAACAAATCTTACCAGAAAGAAGGTTATCAGATGTCAGACGAATATAGCATAAAGAAGAAAATTTCAGATATTATTAACGGAGAATCAGACTCGGAACGTGCCAGAAAAGAAAGCATGAAGGGAAAAATTGACCGTGCAGATGATATATTTCAATTTTTCTTACTTTTATTTGGACTTGGTTTCTGGGTCGTAATGATCCTCAAAATGTTTTTGTAAAAAGGCGACCAGCGCGCAATGAAAGGAGTTCATGGAAATGGATTTTGAGTTAGGTCAGATCATTAAAATGAAAAAAGCGCATCCATGTGGCGAAAACCGCTGGGAAATTTTACGGGTGGGCATGGACTTCCGCCTAAAATGCATGGGCTGTGGAAGACAGGTCATGGTGCCAAGAAAACTAGTAGAAAAAAACTTCAAAGGCTTTTTGCAGGAATCTAACTAATACAATTCACTAGTACAATATACATTATATTTTCCTTGCATCTCCAACCCATCCATGTTATAATAATAGTCCGTGATGTTAAAAATCATATTCCTTGTTCTTCCCTGAGAAAGTTCTACATCAGAACCACATTTCTTTTAAGGAAGAGCCAGAGACCAAAAGGAGGTGCAGGCAACTATGAATAAGTATGAATTAGCTTTAGTTGTTAGTGCAAAAGTTGATGACGAAGTAAGAAATGCCACTGTCGAAAAAGCAAAAGAAGTTATTACTACTTTCGGCGGTACAATCACAAACGTCGATGAATGGGGCAAGAAAAAACTTGCTTATGAGATTCAGAAGATGGGCGAAGGCTTTTATTACTTTATTCAGTTCGACTCTGAGTCAGATACACCTGGCGAGATTGAACAGCGACTTCGCATTATGGACAACGTGCTTCGATACTTATGCGTAAAACAGGAAGCATAAGAATAGGAGGAATCCTTCCATGAATAAAGTAATTTTAATGGGTAATTTGACAAGAGACCCTGAGATCAGATATTCCCAGGGTGAAAATTCGTTGGCAATTGCTAGATTTAGTATTGCAGTAAACCGCAGATTCGCTCGTCAGGGTGATACTGACACAGATTTTTTCAACTGTACTGCTTTTGGCAGACAGGCTGAGTTTGTAGAAAAATATTTCAAGCAGGGATCCCGTATGCTGCTCACTGGGCGCGTTCAGAACGACAACTACACCAATAAAAACGGTGAAAAAGTGTACAGTGTACAGATCATTGCAGAAGAAGTTGAATTTGCCGAGAGAAAGAGCACTGCCGATGCCAATGCAGCCACAAGAAACAATGGTGGTTTTGGTGGCGGAGCTCCGGAACCAGCCATGGCAGCGGATGATGACTTTATGAACATCCCAGATGGCATTGAAGATGGTTTACCCTTTAACTAAATCCTTTGACAACACATATTCGTTTATAAGGAGGCAATCAAAATGGCTTATAACAAGGGAAACGGTTCAGATTCTCCAATGAGAAGAAGAGGCCCTCGCAGAAGAAAAAAAGTATGTGCATTTTGTGCTGACAAAGAGCACGATTATATCGATTACAAAGATACAAACAAGCTGAAAAGATACATGTCCGAGAGAGGTAAGATCCTTCCTAGAAGAATTACCGGAACGTGTGCAAAACATCAGCGTGCTCTTACAGCAGCGATCAAACGTGCTCGTCACGTAGCATTGATGCCGTATACATTAGACTGATCTGAATAATAGCTGATTTAACAAAGGGACACCGACAAGGATGTCCCTTTTTCTGCGCCAATTAAGATCTCTCGTCATAAAACAACAAATCTGTATACAAAAACAAGGGAGATCCTATGTAAAAGAATCTCCCTCAAAATTTATTCTATTAATTCATTATTCAGTGGGCATAGGCGGACATATCGTGGGGCCTTTACCAAAACTCCATGTATCAACCAGAATATCCTCCGCTTTGAATACAAAGAACAATCTGTGCGTTCCTTTAATAGGAGCTGCGAAACAAACATTCATGTCTTCGAATTCTGTATTACTTCCAGTTGACTTGACTGTAAGTTCACCAACCTTGTTTTCTGCTTCCATATTATCGATATAGACCTCGATGGTTCCGGTCTCACCAGCATTTGCTATACTCATTGAAAGAATCTGTGCTCCTTCTGTGCCAAATGCTACTTTCTCAAGACCAACATAATCACCTGAGTCGATAGAAGAAAGAACTCGGTTGTTGCGGTTGTTATCCTGCTTAGGTCCTACGATGGTAGATGTTCCAACTGACCAGGCAAAGGTCTCAGCCTCTACCATAGCATATGGATTGAAGTCAAGAGTTGACTCCACACCTTCCTTTGTCATCTCAGAAGTAAGGTTTCCATCCGCATCGATCGTCACCATATCCACTCCTGATGTACGGTATCCCTGTGTCAATCCCATATCCACTCCAGGTTTCTGGGAATGATAGAACATATACAGTTTATCACCTCTCTGCAGCATGCAGTGATGGTTATTATTAAATTCGTTACTTGGTACATCCGGGAAGAAATATGTTGGATTCCTCAGCACTACTTTTGCCTCGGACCATGGTCCCATCGGATTGTCACTTACCATGTAGGCAATGTTGGCAACACCAAGCTTATTTGTCTCCGGACGTTTATCTGCGCCATCCCAGTTTGT
>CAMXSH010000064.1 GCA_947246475.1 uncultured Roseburia sp. | reverse complement strand
CTAAGATCCTCTTCACTGTTAATATTTTCCACTCGTTCACTGTCGATCATAAACTGGTTATTTCCCAAAGGCTGGATCTCCAGATAGTCATAAAAATCCACCAGTTCCCTGATCCGCTCTTCCGGCGCCTCATCCAAAAGAGCGCGGTACAGCTCACCCGCCTCACAGGCGGAACCGATGATCAGTCCCTCCCTGTATTTGTTAAAGACACTTTTGGGAATTCTCGGACGCCGGTAAAAATAATTCAGATGTCCCATGGACACCAGCCGGTACAAATTGACGCGGCCCGTCTCATTTGCCGCCAGAATAATGGCATGAAAGGAGGGCTTCTTTTTCACGATATCCGCCGATCCCAGTGTAATCTCCGACAGCTTTGCCAGGTCATAAATCCCTTTTTCTGCGAACATTGCCACAAACTTCTCAAAAATCTCTGCCGTCGCCCCGGCATCATCTACCGCCCGGTGGTGATTTTCCAGAGAAATCTTCAACTTTTTTGCGATGTTGTCCAGCTTATATTTGGCAAGCTCCGGAAACAGGACACGGGCAAGCCCCACGGTATCCAGCACCGTATAGTCGGTGTGGATGCCCTGTTCCTCCGCCTTTGCTTTGATAAAGCTATGGTCAAATCCCGCATTGTGCGCCACCAGCACACTGTCGCCGATAAACTCCAGAAACTGGGGAAGAATCTCTTCGATATTCCCGGCATCCTTTACCATATCATCGGTAATTGTAGTCAGATCGGTGATCCGCTCCGGGATGTGAATCCCCGGGTTGACAAATGTGCTGTATCGCTCTGTAATCTTCCCTCCACTGACCTTCACCGCCCCGATCTCGATAATTCGGTCCTTCACCGGAGAAAAACCCGTGGTCTCCAGGTCAAATACCACAAAATCCCCATCCAGTCTCTGTCCCTTTTCATTCTCCACTGCCAGGTCATTCAGATCATCCACCAGATAGGCCTCACAGCCATAGATCACCTTAAAATCATCCTCTTCGGAGAGTTTCAGCCCCTCCAGGGCGTGGTTGGCATCGGGAAAGGCCTGCACAACGCCGTGATCGGTGATTGCTACCGCCCGGTGTCCCCAGGCATGGGCGCGGTTCACCAGCTGTTTTGCCTGGGTGATGCCGTCCATGTCGCTCATCTGGGTGTGGGCATGTAGCTCCACCCTCTTCACCGGGGCATTGTCGGTGCGCCCCACATGAAAACTCTTAATCTCCTTCATCCCCATGATACCTCCAATGCGGATTTCCTTATCATAGGAATCCAGGCTCGCCACTCCCTTTACCCGGATAAAGTTTCCCTTTTTCACAAACTCAAAAAACTCAGTATCGATCACCTGCTCTTTTTTGATAAATACCTTACAGAGGATGGAATCCGTATAATCCGTCAGGGCAAAGGTGACGATCAGCTTCTCTCCTTTAATCTCCCGGCTCTCCACTTTCCGGATCTGCCCGTCGATCACCACCTCGCCAATTTCGTCCTGGATCTCCCGGATGGGAATGATCGTCCCCTCACAATTCTTGCCATAAAAAACTTCTGGATCGTTTGCTGGACGCCGGAAACCGCCCTTCTGACGGCTCGTCCTGCCTCCGCTGGAACGGCTTTGTCTCTGAGACTGCCGCTCTTCTTTCTTCTCTTTTTTCCCTTCGACGGAGGCAGTTTTTTTCTCCTTTTCTGCTCCCTGCCTGGCAACATCTCCCGCAGCCCCTGCTGTTTTTTTCTCCTCAATTGGATTCAGCTTGACAAAATAAGTCTCTGGCTTCGTATCCTTTTTCCGCTCAAACTCCTTAAAATGAAACTCAACGGTGATCTCTCTGCCAAACCGCTGCAAAAACACGGACCGAATGAATTCTCTTACCCCGTCAGAGCGCTGTCTCGTCAGAAAAGAATCTCCACAGGTTATGTACAAAGAATCTCCTTCCACCTCGAAAGGCTCGGCGCAGAATTCCAGCCCCTCTACCAGATCCCTCTCCCGGATCTCCGCCTTTAAGTCATCCTCGATCTGAGAGAGCAGCCCGTCAAGAGGCATGTCCCCCAGATCGGGGTAAGATAACTGGAGTCTGGGACGAAATCCCAGACGGCGGAATACCTGCTTATATAGCTCTTTTTCCATAATCTGTATTTTTTTATAGGACAAAAACTGGTGTCTCTTACAATAAATAAACACCAGTTTTTTAGTTTGGGATGCGCTGATCTTCTCTACCATCACATCCTCGTATTCTCTTTTTATCGTATCGTTACAATTTAGTTTGGAAAAGGCGTGAAAAAAAAGCTCCATCTCATCAACCTCCCGCTTTATCCCAGTTCTCCAGCTCCTGCCTCAAAACTGTCAGGAGTTCACTCTCTGGTACTTTCTTTATAATCTCACCTTTTTTGATCAGTAGTCCTTCACCGATCCCTCCGGCGATACCGATATCTGCTTCCTTTGCCTCGCCGGGACCATTGACCACGCAGCCCATCACCGCAACTTTAATATTCAGGTCAAACTCCTGCACCATTTGTTCTACACTTGTAGCAAGCCCTATTAAATCGATCTGGGTTCTTCCACAGGTAGGGCAGGACACAACACTGATGCCCCCCTTCTTCAGTCCCAGGGCTTTGAGGATAATATTTGCCGCCCGGATCTCCTCCACAGGATCACCAGTCAGAGATACCCGGATCGTATCACCGATGCCCTGATACAATATGTTGCCAAGACCTACAGCGGATTTCAGACCGCCAGAAAAGACCGTTCCCGACTCCGTGATTCCTACGTGCAGTGGATAATCTGTGCGGGCAGCAAGGATCTCATGGGCATGGATACAGTTCAGCACATCCGAGGACTTAATGCTGATCACCAGGTTCTCATACCCCATTTCTTCAATAATCCGTACTTTGTCCAGCGCACTTTCTACCAGCGCCTCCGGCGTCACACCGCCATATTTCTCCAGCAGCGGCTTCTCCAGGGAACCGCTGTTGACTCCCACCCGGATCGGAATATTTTTCTCCCGGCACTTGTCTACCACTGCGCGTATCCGGTCTTTACTTCCTATATTACCAGGATTAATCCGGATTTTGTCGGCACCGTTCTCCACTGCCGCGATAGCAAGTTTATAATCAAAATGAATATCCGCTACCAATGGGATCATGATCTGCTTTTTGATCTCGGAAACAGCCTTGGCCGCCTCCATCGTCGGCACAGCCACCCGGACAATATCACATCCCGCCTGGGTCAGCTTCTGAATCTGCTCCACGGTATCTTCCACATGCTCGGTCTTTGTATTTGTCATGGACTGAACGGCGATGGGATGACCCGCTCCGATCTTTACGCCGCCGATGGATATTTCACGTGTCTTATTTCTCATTTCATTCTCCATTTTCTATTCCGAAATAAACTAAACCATTAATGAGGGATCAGTTTAATGATATCATTGGCAAGAATCACCACCATCAGCCCCATCAGAATGACAAAACCTCCCACATTAACATAATTCTCAAATTTTTCTGGTAATGGTTTCCTGCGGATCGCCTCAATAATTAAGAATAAAAGTCTTCCGCCGTCCAGAGCCGGAATCGGAAGCAGGTTCATCACACCGAGATTGGCTGTCAGCAGAATTCCCATAATAAGGATATTACACATCACAAGCCCAATCCCTCCCGGCATACTGTCACTCACCACATCTCCTACTACCTGGACGATGCCTACAGGTCCCGACACCTCTTTGGCGCTGACTTTCCCGGAAAACATCTGCCCCAGGCTCTCAATGGTCGTGAAGATCCAGAATTTCACCTCATAGGCAGAATACTTGATATTTTCCCAGACACCCGCCTTTGTCCTGTCGATATTATAGGAAAAGCCCAGACGGTAGACATCATTTCCCTCTTCATCTTTTACCAGCCTGGGGGTTACGGATTTCGTGATCTCCTGACCGTCTCTCTCCACCGTCAGCTCAATCGGCTGATCTGACAGGGGGTGGAACTGGATATAATTCTTGAGTTCCCGGTTCACCACGATGTGCCTTCCATTGATCTCTGTCACCCGGTCGCCATCCTGAAATCCCTGCTCTGCCAGCGGCATTCCCGGACTGACTCTCGTCAGAAAGGGTTCGTCATAGCCCGCAAAACCGATCAAAAACAGCGATAAGACAAACGCGAGGATAAAGTTAAAAAATGGTCCCGCAAAGATCACAGACATCCTTGCCCAGACTCCTTTTTTGCCAAAAGCCCGGTCATCCTCAATATTTTCCATCTCTCCCAGCATCATACAGGAACCGCCAAAGGGAAGGATCTTCCAGGAATAAAGAGTGTGGTCCTCAAACTCTTTATGTTCTTCAAAATATCTGCTGGAACCAAAAAATTTCACCCGGTGCCCTTCTTCCGTCTTAGCATAGGATATGATCCTTGGTCCCATTCCCAGGGAAAATTCGATCACACCGATGCCATTCGCTTTTGCCAGCAAAAAATGCCCTAGTTCATGAAAAAGTATGATCACACTAAATAATACAATCGCGATCAAAATATTTACAGCACTCATGTTTTCCTCCATTCTGCCAAATCGTGCATCTGGTCTCTATTACTTAATATACTCCAAAGCCCTGCACCAATGACTAAACATAACATTTTTCCAGTATAGAACAGGTCTCTTTCTCTGTTTCAAGTATATCATCCAAAGATGGATTTTTTATGAACGAATGATGTTCCATGGCATATTCGATCATCCGGTATATATCGGTAAATCCAATCTCTTTGCCCAAAAACTTTGCCACGGCAAATTCATTGGCAGCATTCATTACTGTCGTCATGCTCCCTCCCGTCTCAAAGGATCTTTTTGCCAGGTCAATCCCTTTTAATATCTTTGTATTGGGCTCTTCAAAGTGGATGGACTTTAATTTTTCAAAATTCAGACGTTCCCCACTGAGCTGTGGACGTTTGGGATACATCAGCGCATACTGGATCGGCAGACGCATATCCGGCGTTCCCAGCTGTGCCATCACGGCGCCATCACGGAATCCCACCATGGAATGTATAATGCTTTTCGGCTGTACCAGTACGTGAACCTGCTCCAGCCCCACATGAAAGAGCCAGCACGCCTCAATGATCTCCAGTCCCTTATTGATCATCGTTGCCGAATCAATGGTGATCTTTTTACCCATGGACCAGTTTGGATGGGCAAGCGCCTGCTCCACCGTCACCTGCTCCAGCTCCTCTTCTGTACTGTGCCGGAAGGGACCGCCGGAAGCCGTAAGAAAGATCTCTTCGATCTCTTCACAGGAACCGCTCTGCAGACATTGAAAGATCGCGGAATGTTCACTGTCCACAGGAAGAATGGATACACCATATTCCTTCGCCAGCGGCATGATCAGGTGTCCGGCTGTCACCAGGGTTTCCTTGTTGGCAAGGGCGATATCCTTTCCTTTCCGGATCGCCTCCATCACCGGGCGCAGTCCGATCATTCCCACCATCGCTGCCACGACCATATCAGTCTCCGGCAGGGACGCACATGCTACAAAACCATCCATGCCATAGAGGATCTCTGGCAGCTGCATCTCTATTGCTGCCGGGTGCTCCAGGAGGCTTTGCTTTAATTGCTGCGCTCCCTCTTCACTTTTTACGGCGACTATCCGTGGTCGATACCGGAGGATCTGTTCCGCAAACAGAGCAATATTATCCCCTGCTGTCATTGCTTCCACGGAGAGCGTTTCTTCGTTATTGTCCACTACCTGTAATGTCTGGGTTCCAATCGAGCCAGTAGATCCCAGAATACATAATTTTCTATTCATATCTTCTTCTCCATTCCACAGAAGAGTTTTTCTATGCTTTTGAGCAGCACCTGGCTACCCTTTTATGAGCCACAACGATACATAATACACCACCGGCGCCACAAATAATATGCTGTCAAAACGATCCAGGATCCCACCGTGTCCCGGGATCAGATTGCTGTAATCCTTAATGCCAAAATTGCGTTTTACTGCCGATGCTGCCAAATCCCCGATCTGGGATACCACAGAGCCCGCCGCTCCGATACAGGCAAAGAGTACATGAATATTCACACCAGTAGTAGAAAGGATCCCATTCGGGATAACAAAAGAATAGACCAGAGCCAGTATTGCCGCTCCGATCACTCCACCAACACAGCCTTCTATCGTCTTTTTCGGACTCAGTTCAGAAAAATGATGTTTCCCCATAAGCATACCTGTCAGATAAGCAAAGGTATCCGAACCGGATGCGCTGATCAGGATCACCCAGACCAGCCAGTTCCCTTCTGGAAGGGTTCTCGTCCGATAGACATAGGATATCAGCACTCCCACATACAGAACACTAAAAAGGCATACACCCATATTATGAATATGATACCTGGGATAAACAAAAACGTAGGCGGACAGAAGCAGAAGGATCACCAGAACCAGCCACAGCTCCAGCAGAGAAGTCCTGCGCAAAAACAACATTAGATAAAAACCAATGACCGAGACATAACAAATACATCCCGGCACTGTTTTATTCATATGATCCACCTTTAAAAATTCATAGGTTCCGGCAAGGGCAGTCACGACACTCACCGTAAGCAGAAAAGTCCCGCCCCCCACCAAGGCAACCACCGCAAATGCCAGCAGAACCACAGCACTCATAAATCGTTTGGCAAACATAAAAGACTCCATTTCGCACATTTTATATACTGATCAGACACCGCCGAATCTCCGGTCCCGTTTATTATAATATTCGATCGCCTTCTGCAGCTCCTTTTTGTTAAAGTCAGGCCAAAGAACATCGGTAAAATAAAACTCTGCATAAGCCAGCTGCCAGAGAAGGAAATTGGAAAGTCTCTCCTCTCCGCTGGTACGTATGAGAAGATCCGGATCCGGGATCCCCCTGGTATCCAGATAATCACTAAAATGCCCCTCATCGATCTCATCCAGGTTCAGCCTTCCCTCAGAAACTCCCTCTGCCAAAGCCCGTACCGCCCTGAGCATCTCATCCCGGCTTCCATAATTTAGTGCTACCTGGAAATGAAGTCCGGTATTGTCCTTTGACACTTCCTCCAGTTCAACAATGCTGGCCTTCAGATCCTCGTCCAGAGGAGAGATATCTCCCAGAACCCGCACACACATATTATTTTTCGTACTTCGTTTGATACAGTCCTTCAAATACTGTCTCAAAAGCTTCATCAAGGCGTCCACCTCATCCTGAGGCCGCTTCCAGTTTTCTGTGGAAAAAGCGTATACCGTGAGATAACGGATGCCCAGATCCCAGGCATCCTCGCAGATCTGCTCTACCGTCTTACTCCCCGCAACATGTCCAGCCTTTCTTGGCAGAAAACGTTTTTTTGCCCATCTGCCATTGCCATCCAGAATGATCGCCACATGTTCCGGTATCTGATAATTATTATCTTCCATTTTTCTCTCCATATTATGCCGCTATATGACTGGTTCGCATTGTAAAATCCTTCCAATCAGACAGTCATAACCTCTGTGGATTTTGATTCCACCGCCTCGTCCACTTTTGCGATATATTTGTCGGTAAGTTTCTGAATACGGTCTTCCAGCTGCTTTTGCTCATCATCTGAGATCTCATTTGCCTTATTCTGCTTTTTCACGGCATCGTTGGCATCACGGCGGATGTTGCGCACTGCGATCTTGGCATTTTCTCCTTTTTTCTTAACGTCCTTTACCAGTTCCTTACGCCGGTCCTCCGTCAGCTCCGGAAATACCAGACGGATCATCTTACCGTCATTGGCAGGCGTCAGACCAAGATCGGAGGCAATGATGGCGCGCTCGATCTCCTTGATCAGACTGGACTCCCATGGCTGGATCTGGATCATTCTTGCCTCTGGCACAGAAATATTTGCCACACTCTGAAGCGGAGAAGGTGTCCCATAATAATCCACCTGAATCTTATCCAGAATATGGGGATTGGCGCGTCCGGCACGGATCGACACATATTCCTCCTGCAGATTTGACAATGTTTTATCCATTTTATCTTCATACATCTTGATATCAAATTCCATCTCTATTCCCCTCCATGATCAGTCCACTGTAATAATTGTTCCCGTACTTTCACCCTTAACGCAGTTTATAATACTGTTTTCTTCATTTAAACCAAACACGCACATCGGCATCTTGTTCTCATAGCAGATCACCGCAGCAGCCAGATCCACCACACCCAGTTTCTCATCGATGACCCTTGAGATCGGCAGAGTATCAAACTTCTTCGCTTCTGGATTTTTCGCCGGATCCGAGTCATATACCCCGTCTACCGACTTGGCTGCCAGGATCACATCTGCCTGAATCTCCACCGCCCGGAGCGCTGTCGCTGTATCTGTGGAAAAATAAGGATGTCCTGTTCCTCCAGCCAAAAATACAACCATATTCTTAGCCAGATACTTCTCTACCCTGTCTCTGCTGAATAATTTGGTAAAAGAACCACATTCAAAGGGAGTCAGTATTTGAGTCATAAGACCTGTATGACGACAGATCTCCGACATATAGATACAATTCATCACCGTAGCCAGCATCCCGATCTGATCCGCCTGATTTCTCTGAATGGTCTCACTGGTCCTTCCCCGCCAGAAATTACCTCCGCCGATCACGACCGCAGTCTGACAACCCTCTTTCACCAGATCGCGTATCTGCTCTGCCACCCGGATGCAGGTAGCCTCATCAAAGCCGTTGCCTTTGTCCCCGGAGAGAGCCTCTCCGCTTAACTTTAACAATACCCGATTATATTTCATAGAAACCTCCCTCTCCATCCGCTCTCTTAGTCAAAAAATGTATCCAGATCTACGTCTGCATATTTGAGAGAACAGTTTCCGTCAATGACCGCGCCACTGTTGATCTGAATGGACTTGGCAAACACAGACCCTTTAACTACAGCTGTAGAGTCAATAATCACAGGACCATTTACGTCTATATCACCTTTTACTGCTCCGGCTACTACTACCGATGCACTAGTGATTGATCCAATCACAACCGTACTGACATCAATTTTTACACTGCCGTTGCTGTTAAGACTTCCTTCCAGTCTCGGTGTGTTGACATAAATCTCTGACGCCTTGCTGTTTCCTGCCACATGTCCGGTTATCGTCAGTTTTCCTGAACATTCCACGTCCCCTTCGATCACTCCCTTTACAATAAGGGAAGTGTCTGACTTAATACCACCATTGATTGTAGTACCTTTTGTAATGACCGTTGTTTCCTCGCTGTTATCTTCTACTGTTTCTTCAAAATCACTCATGTTACCTTCCTCCTGACTCATATTCATAGTTTCATTTTCTTTCTGGTGATCCTGCTTTCCCAAATGGGAATCTTCCTGAACTTCCTCTTCTTGTGATTCTTCCACTGTCTCAGGAATATCTGTCACCGCCTCTTCTGTCTCATCCTGTCCTTCCTGAACTTTTGCCGAAAGATCTGGTTCAAAAGATTCTTCTGGTTTAGAATTATCCCCTGAGTATTCTTTTGTCACGGACATGTCATTCAAAATGCCATCTTCCAGAATGGAATCAATCTCCTTCTGTACTTCCGTCTCCAGAGTTTCAGCCTCTGCTGCTGGCCCCCCTGACGTGGTTACCTTTTCTTCCAGGGTATCGCTCAGTTCATTCACAGACTGAACGATATCCTCTTTCAGTTCTTTAAAAAAGCTCATTCTATTTCCTCCTAATATCTATCTTCAAAATCTGTCCTTGACAGACATTGATATCTAATTTTCATTACGAATGATGAATTGGTACTGTGCTGTCATCCATAGGAAGCAGCTCATATCCAGCAGACTGCAGGCTGTCAATCATAGCAGACAGCGAATCCGCCGTCATCTTTTTATCGGCTGAATCATATAAGAGCACGATAGAGGTATCGTATTTCGCCACACCTTCCATGACAGAACGAACCATATCTTTCTTCGTCACATTATCCGTGATCCCATTGGCAGCGATAACATTCCAGTCTGCATACTCTACTCCCTGCTCCTTTAGAAACTCCGTATACTGTTCCACTGGAAGCTCATTTACTGTGTTGCTGCTTCCTCCCGGAAACCGGTAATAGACTGGTCGTACACCCGTAATCTTCTCCAAATGATCCGAGATTCGATAAAAGTCCTTTTTAAATCCTTCCAGGGAACCGTAGATCTCTTTGAATATATGAGAATATGAATGCATTCCAAGGGTATGCCCCTCTTTTACTATGCGGCGGTAAATATTCTGGGAAAATTCATCCTCTCTTCCAATAGCAAAAAAAGTAGCCTTTACCTTTTTTTTCTTTAAGATATTTAATACCCTTTCGGTCTGCTTACTGGGTCCATCGTCAAAGGTTAAATAAACCCGCTTTGTTTTTTCTATCTCGACGGCACTTCCGGTGACTACTTCCTTTTCCTTCGCATTGACGATCTCTGTCGTCATTTCATCCCCTCCGGCCTCCAGCTCGTTTTCAGCAATGATCATTTCTATTCTATGCTCCAGTTTTTTCACCCGGCAAAAAAGAATAATAGAAAGCACCGCCGGAAATATAAAAAGCAGTACACAGAGCACAACGATGATCTTCTTGATCCGTTTAACCCTCTTTTTTCTAAAATCTATATTATCTTTGGTTCCTTCCGCCAAAGCAGTTCCTCCTTCCAAATCATATCTTCCCTTCTCTCAACACACAATCCTTGTGATTCTTTTTCCTATCCCTTTTTGTCTCATACAAATGCTCATCACTTTTCACAATTGCCGCCTCGAGAGTGATCTCATGGGAAGCAGTGATCAAATACTGTCCACAGCTGGCGCCGACAAGATATGGCCGTCCGCTGTCCCTGTTAAAATCCTCCAGATACCCGTTAAACTTTTCCATAAATCCCTGTATTTTCTTCCCATCATAATCCATCCCTGCTACAGAAAATTCATCGCCACCGATCCTCGCACATATATCCCCTGGCTCTGCGGCATTCAATATCGCCTTTCCGATGGTCTGAAGCGCTATATCCCCCTGCTTATGACCGAATTTATCGTTTACAATCTTTAAATTATCCATATCAATCGAAAATATGGCCATTGTTCTTTTCTCTGACTGGCTCTTTTCATAGAAATCCCGGGAATTATTTTCAAATCCCCTTCGGTTCAAAAGCCCGGTCAGAGCATCGTGGACGTACATGTTGTTCAGCTCTTCCAGCAACGCATTGGTTTTATGTCTGAGACGCATACTTTCAAGAACATTACCCAGTATCGCAAGCCAGCTGTGAAAAGACTTGCCACAACTATGAGTCCCTTCATAGCTAATGGCAAAATATCCAAAAGTAATATTCAGATTATGCAGTGGAAAAAAATAATAAATCATAGGGTCCTGTTCCAGCGCTTCCTTTGGAAGCAGATCTGAGGTATCAAAAACCGCAGTCTCTGTCTGAAGGATCTTTCCTCCCATCACTGCCCCCACTGCCTGGCTCTGTTCAGGATATTCTTTTTTTTCTGAATAATACTTGGGATGCTGGCTGCCCTCCCCTTCTCCCAGACAGATGAAAAAATTGTTAATATAATTATCTTTCAAATCCAGCAGATGAGTATGGTTCACAATCTCCTGCGCCCGCTGCACATCGGACATTTCCACAAACGTATACGAATTATACCGGATCAGATCCAGCATTTTTTCGTATTCCTGGCTCTGACGCACCCTCTTTTTGATCGCTGTCTCCTTATCCGTCCCCTCACAGCCACAGGAATCCCTTATGACAGGTTCTGTTCTAAGAGTCTGAACCCTCGGCACTTCTTCACCATTCATCATGCGCCCCAGCGTTGCAAACGCCAGCTCACTCATTTTCTCCACTGGCATCGTAACTGTAGTGATTGGCGGCATATTGATCGTCGTCTCCCATATATCATCAAATCCTGAAACTGCAATGTCCTTTGGCACGATCTTTCCCAAATTAACCAGCTCATTACAGAGGGAAAGTGCCATATAATCGTTGGCACAGACAACCGCCTGAGGCATTTCCGGAAGCCTGGAGACAAAATACTGTGCCGCTTCCCGGGAAAATTTGCGCCAAAAGTCCCCGTAATACACATAATTTTCATCGTAGTCGATACCGCGGCTGGCAAGACCTTCTTTATAATCTGCCAATCGCACCAGCGCATCCGGATGATCCTTCGGACCACTGAAAAAAGCAATTCGGTCAAAGTGGTGAACATCCACAAAATGCTGTACGATCTCCTTGATAGCGCCTTTATTTTCTGCCAGAATGCAGGGATAATCTTCCCATGCCCTCCGCAAAGTCACTACTGGTTTTTTCGTGCGGGCTTTGATGTACGCAAAAATCTGGTCTATTGCTTCTTTATTCTGAAGCGTATCGTGGCAGATAATAAACCCATCAAAATTTTCATAGGGAACCAGATTTATAATATTCGCTTCTCCCATGCCGTTCTTCGTGTACACTCCATAGCACACAAAAAATGTAAAATAGGCAAGATTATATCCCTTTTCCCTGGCATAAGAAGTAAGCGTCCGACACACCTGTTCCTGGTAATGAGCCGCCACTTCACACAAAATCACACATACGTTTTTTCTACCGTTATCAAACATATCTTCAACCCCACTGAAAAACCCATTCATTCATTTGTATATACGTACACAGATTTATTATACATGATTTCCCCTAAATTGCCAATATAAATTTTTTATAAACTTATTTTTTCCCTTCCAGGTCAGACAGATTCCTTTTTTTACGTTATTGGCGATTTATTTCCACTGATTTTTATCCAGCAGCTCCTCCCTCGCTTGAAAATATCCGACACTCATATCCATATAATGTCTGTGAGGATTGACAAATCTCTGCTCTTCCTGCCAGATCTCGGATTCCAGCTGTTCTTTAACATATGCCCGGATGCTCTCCAGACTCCGTACTGGTGCCACCCTCTTTCCATTCCTGACCACATCCCGCTGCAGTTTTTTTGCCCGACAGTTGATAAAAGTGCGTTTTTTCCATGGTTTCTGAGGATCGATATAAGGATATTCTTTCGACAGATCCACAGTCTCTCCCGCTGCTGTCAGCAGGTCTGCCACCGCATGCCCGGTGTCGTCATAGATCCGGTATACGTCTTTTTTCCCGGGATTCGTAATTTTTTCAATATTCTCCGATACCTTTATTCTCGGAGTAGACACCCCATTCCGTTCTACCTCCGCAAGTTTATAAACGGCGCCAAATACAGGATCACTTTTCGCCGTGATCAATCGTTCTCCCACACCAAAGGCGTCGATACACCCTCCCTGCTCCAGAAGGGATGTGATAGTAGATTCATCTAGACTGTTGGAAGCAATAATCATACAGTCTTCCATTCCTTCCTCGTCCAGCATCCTCCTCACTTTTTTTGACAGATATGCCAGATCCCCTGAATCCAGACGCACCCCTTTTAACCGTTTCCCCTTTGGGTTCAGCACTGCCCTGGCAGCCCGTATGGCATTTGGGATACCGGAATGAACAACATCATAAGTATCCACAAGAAACTGGGCGGAATCAGGATACTGGTCCCCATACCGGCAGAACGCGGTATATTCATCTCCATAACACATCACCCAGCTGTGAGCCATCGTTCCCGACACGGGAATCCCAAACAACTTTCCCGCCATCACTGTGGCGGTACTATCCACCCCTCCGATATAAGCTGCCCTGGCACCATATACTGCAGCATCGATATTATGGGATCTTCTTGCTCCAAAATCCAGCACCCCGCGTCCTTTCGCCGCCCGCACGATCCGCTGTGCCTTGGTAGCAATCAGAGACTGATGATTGATCTGGGTCAGAATAGCTGTCTCCACCAGCTGGGCATCAATCAGGGGGGCATGTATGGTCAGTACCGGTTCATTTGGATACATAATCGTCCCCTCTGGAAAAGCAGATATGTCCCCACGGAAATGGTATCCTTTTAAATATTCTAAAAATGGCTCACTGAACAGGTGGAGAGAACGAAAGTATTCAATATCCTCCTCTTCAAAGTGCACCCCTTCAATGTATTCAACCACCTGTTCCAGACCAGCAAAAATGGCAAATCCTCCACTGTCGGGATTTTTTCGGTAAAACACCTCAAAGGTTCCCCAGTCATCTGAGGATGCGTCTTCAAAATACCCGTTTGCCATGGTCATCTCGTACAGGTCCATCATCATACTGATATTTCTCGCGTCAAATTGTGACATTGTTTTTACCTCCTTATCATGATCTGACAACTCTCCATCGTCTGCAGCGCCGCCTCATGGAGCTGCGGATTCACCCCCGCACAGCATAAAGAATCAACAGAAATAGAAACCTCTGGTAAATATGCTTTTAGCAGAATCGCATTGGAGACAACACAGATATCGGTACACACCCCGATCAGTTCCACGGATTCAATGGGCTGGCAGCTGTGTTCTCTTTTCAAATCTTCTGCCATCCCTACCGAAGCAAATGTATTCTTTTCATATATTTTTGCCATTTTTCCGGCCTGAAGCTGTTCCAGTTCACGGATCAGCTGACCTCCATAGGTATCAGCTATACAGTGGGTTACCTGGAGCCGCCTACCCTCCTGGGTAAAAAGATAATCGGATCCATGAGTATCTTTCGTATAGATGACACGCCCCGGAAAATCTTTTATTTTTTTTATCACTAAGGGAACGATCTTTTTCGCCTCATCTGTTCCCAGAACTCCATATACAAAATCATTCTGCATATCTACAACCACCAAATAACGGCTCATAGTTTCCCTCCCTTCTGTGCTGTTTCCTTTTATTATCTGACATAAGACTTTGCAACATTCATAATTTGAAATATATTATAAAAAATT
>CAMXSH010000063.1 GCA_947246475.1 uncultured Roseburia sp. | reverse complement strand
AAAATTATGGATAAACAATCCGAGGATGAACAGAAAATTCGTCACCATAAGCTTCCAGTACCGTTTAAAATAATGCAGTACTCTCTTATATTCCCCGCTGTTGCCCCGGAAATAATTCCGTATCACAGCCATCTCCAGACTGGCGATCAGAAGAAATCCAGCATCCAGAGAAACCAGCATGGAAAATGTCTTTTCCAGGCGGAACCCATAGACAAGCAAAGCAGACACTCCTACTGCCAGCACCATCCCCAGAAAGAAAAAGAAGGAGATCTTCTTATAATCTTTACAGATCGACAGATACAGCATCTCATAAAATACCAGAACCAGCAGGATATACCCACAGTAGCCGGCTGCAGCAAAGATTCCTGGCACCTGCGCCGCCATATACTCCCGGATACAGAAGGGAATGCCAAAAAGGCAGCTGAATCCCACATTTATGATCATTCCCACATAAAAACAGGGGAGAACGTCATCATAAGTCTCATCATAGATTACATCCGACATGTACCTTGACAGGACAGAGTTAAAGGGAGCCGCTGTCAGTAAGGAAAAAATAAAGATGTAAAGAACAGTGCAGGCAAAAAGCTCCCTGGCTGCATAACCAGTTTTCGATATCTCCAGAACCAGCTGCATTGCGACGATAGCAAAGATCACCATGATCATGGGAGCGATGGTGATCACTGTACTGTATCCCATACCGAGCAGATTGGTAGTCAGCGTATTCTTATTGTATATTTTATTTAGTTTTACACCGATTCCAGCCATGACCGCCCCTCCTCTCTATCTGGTAACAGAAAATGCTTCTTCACTCCAGGTCCCGCCGGAACGCCCGCAGAATTCATAATAGATCTCATGATAGGTCTTCCGCATATCCTCGATCTTGTATTTACTCATCACCCTCTGGTATCCATTTTTTCCCATCTGTTCTCTCCGCTCCTGGTTATTTGCCAGCTCCACCATGGCATCGGTAATCTCCTCCAGATTCATAATGTGGGTGAGGATCCCTGCTGTTCCAAATTCATCTTCCTCACCATAGATCAGCTCCCGGCAGTTCCCCACATCGGTGGCGATCACCGGCTTATGTGCGGCAAAACTCTCCAATATTGTCAGTGGCTGCCCCTCACTGATGCTGGTGAGGATGGTCATGTCCATACGCCCCAGGTATTCCCTGACATCTACCCGCCCGGTGAATACCACATCGGATACCCCCAGTGTTTCCACCAGTTCAAAACACTCTCCGGCATATTCCTCATCCTCATCACAAGGTCCCATGACAAACAGCCGAAGGGCCGGCACCCTCTTTTTCGCATAGGAGAATGCCTGGATCATCGTCTTCACATCCTTGATGGGCGTCACCCGGAGTACCGCCCCGATCTGGATCATGTCCTGCTCCCCTTCTCTTTTTCCAGGAAGTTCCTCCAATCTGCCCGTATCGATGCCGTTGGGCGTCACCCTGGTTTTTTCAGCGGGGCATCCCAGCTCGATCTGTAGGCCTCTGGCGTGTTCATACAGACTGGTAACCAGATCCGCCCGGTCATATGCCGCCAGAGACATCTTTTTAAACTGCTCGATCCAGATATTTTTATAAATGCCATCCACCCAGTCTGCCTTGATCAGCTCTTCTTCTCTCTCCCTGGTATAGATCCCATGTTCCGAGACCATCAGGCCGCAGTGGTGAAAATGCTTTGCCATGCTTCCCAGTATTCCGGCGTAACCGGTAGAAACACAATGATACAAATCCGCTTTAGGTATCCTGGTCTTTAAGACAAAAAACAGGGGCAGATAGATGGATCTGAGAGTCCACAAAAAATCAGAAAAAACGATCTGAGAATAACGGATCTTATAACATTCCCTGGCGATATGAAAAAAATCCGGTCCCATCAATAATTCATCGATGGAAAATTTTTTATGGTAAAAGAGGTCAAAAATAATGTCCCAGTCTATTTTTTCATTTAGAACCATGTTTCTCAGCGCCCGGTATTCTTTTTTATTTAATTTGAACTTATTTTTCCTGTTCTCCCGGTTCTGCCAGTCGCGGTCCTCTAAGTATACCTCATGAACCTCTGTAAGATTTTCCGGCAGCTCATAAGCAAATATGCCCCGCTGGGAACGGTCTGCCACGATGGCAAGCAGAATAAATTCAATATTGGGAAAATTGCGGATCATGCTGTGGATCCAGCTGGATACTCCGCCTACCACATAGGGATAACACCCCTCTGCCACAATACAAATCTTCACCTCTCTCACCTCTTTCCTCTGTCTGGCTCTGCCCGATTCCCCTAAAACATCCTGAAAGGGGCACAATAGGATACACGATCAAGGCAGGTAATAATATAAAGAATCCTCTGGTTCACACCGGATCGTCAGCTCCTCCTGACTGGCGCGGATCAGATAAGCATCCGCTTCAATCCTTTTGAAATCCCCACCCTGTACCGATACCACCTTTTCTCCATGGGTCCGGAGGATAAACCAAAGATCTCCGTTCCGTTCCTTTATGCTGACATGGATCTCATCACCCTCTCTGGAATCCTCATAATCCATCGCAAGAAAATTCCGTATCCTCCGATCACATTCGGAAGCTGAAATCTGATCAAACATTTCAAATGCCTTCCAATAGGTATTGATCTGGCTGGAAAACCTCTCAGACACAATCTCCCAGCGGTCTTCTTCTTTTTCCGGCCAGGCGATGTGATTCATGTCCAGAACGATATTCGTATAACCCAGAGCCGTCTGGAGGCTTTTCATGCGGATGTCTTCCTTATAGGTATGTGATATCCCCGTACTCGTTATACTTTGAAGTGTAATTTCATCGGTCAGATAAGAAATTACCGGACGGTCTGCGGAATAGAGACCCGCCACGGTCTGAATATGTTCAAAAAAGCCATAGTCCTTCAGCTTTTCTATGCTGTACGCCGCTCCGCCTGGAGGGACATATGCCGCCCCATACCGGTAATGGCTGCCGGAACTCTGGAAGAAAGACTGATCCGCTTTCATCTTTTGGTTCAGATCACCAGCAGAAACATACTCCAGCGTAAGTCCTGCCTCTGCCTCCTTCTCCTTTAACTGACGCAGATAAAAGACCAGCTGGTCATTCCGGGGCTCCTCGCCATCTCCGTAATCAAACTGTGGAGCCAGATAACAGGTCAGATGGGCGCCGCTTTTCTCAACAGCGGAACAGAGCCCCGGCCAGATGATATCCCGAAATACGGCGGGCAGTTCCCTGCTGTAGAGCTCTTTCATTTTCCCCGGATTTTCTGCCGCCAGCCCCGGAAAATTTGCCACTCCCATGCACTGGGCATTTACCACCGGATACAGATCATAGGGTTTGATCTCTGCCAGAATGGCATTCAGCATACCAATCCCGGTACAGTCTCTCATAAAACTGCCATTTACAGCAAACACTTTGCCCTTTCCCACACTGGCACGCCAGATCAGGGGCGGCAGTTCTTCATTTTTCACCGAAGAATCAGAAACCATGCCTGTCATATAGACTTTGCTGCCGGTACAGATCTCGTACCAGGCTGTGCTCTGCTCCAGATCCTGACGTTCCTGCTTTTCCTTCTCATCCGCCGGAAGATAGACCGCCTGCCCCCCCAGCAAAAATCCAGAAAACAGATTTGCTCCCTGGATCTCCTGTTTCTCTTCCTTTACTTCACGGATCCCCAGCAGCTCTTTCCACTGGTGGGAAGAGCTGATCTCGGAGGCACCCGGCAGATCACAAAAAACCAGACTGCCTCCCCTCTGTGCCATCTCCGTCAATGTCTCTAACTCTTCTTTTTCTGTGACATAAGACGATTCCAGAAGAAGTATTTCCGCCTTCTTGGTGACATCTGCCGGACAGTCCTCCACACTCTTGCAGATCACCAGTTCCCGCTTTGTATACGTACACCACCAGGAGACTGTCTTCCCGATATCACTCTTTCCATTTCCCACAAACAGAACATAACCATCCATCTTCAGTACATCTTTCTGTGGGCTTTTCTGCCAGGCATCCTTTCGGTTCAAGCTGGCATCCCCAGCGTAGCTGTTGACGTCATATTCATTTCCCGATTCTTTCATGATCTGTGAGAACTGAAACAGAAATAACAATACGAACATGGTCACACCCATGATCAGAAAATTTTTCTTTGTTATCATACTCTCACTCCTCTATTTTACGGGAATTGTAGCCATAATCAATAGCAAAATTAAACAAGTAGTAAGGATTCTGCTTGATCTTATAACATACGAACTGGTCCGTCTCGCAATAAGTCCTCACTTCATGGGGGTACAACTGTTTGAATGCCTGGGCCCAGTAATAGATCCGGGACATAAGGATCCAGCGGTTCTTCCCCTTGTACATATCAATCCCGCCCACACTGGGAAGGTCATGCTCCGCTCCCTGTCTCGATACGGTCTGACCACTTTCAGAATAATGTTCTGTGTAATCAATGGGCACTTTCTCGATAAAAACATACACGCTGTCAGTAGGAATACGGATCAATGGTTCCGCTCCAGACTCCATGTTTTTTAATTCCATATCTTTCAAAAAGTTAATCAGCTCATAATGATAGCCATGGTCCAGTCCCATCTGTGTCTCGTCGTTGGCAGAACAGATCGTCCAGGTAAAATCTTTTTCCTCCTGGATGATATTGGTCAGACAGGTAATGGCTTCGTTGGTGACAAGGGTTGTATTCTCCACAGGTTCCTTGCGGTAATCCCCGTTCCACAGCAGGCAGACCGAAGCCGCCACACAGACCAGGGAACAAAAATTCCGCCCCCTGTGCCAGTTTTTCTTCCATAACAGCAGACGGATCACCCCGTCTGCCGCAAAGGCAAATACCACCGGCAGCATATAACCAAAGTAAATCCTGCACCGGCTGCCGTCCATCAGCTCAGGCAGCCCTAATTCCTTCGCGGTCTGAAGGATCAGCATCAGTACCATAAAGACGCCTGTGGACAGAAGCATGGCGCCATAACACGGTCTTCGGAATACCAGAAAGAGGACCCCCAGCAAAAAGAGCAGTTCCATGGCAGCCAGAATAACGATATAGTACCAGGAAAGGGGTTCATTCAACACTGCCCCATTGATCGCAGAACAGAGCTTATCCCATACCCGCGCCAGCTTTTGCCTGAGTCCCTCCGCCGGCTCACTGCCATTCTCTCCTTCTTCAGATTCCAGTACATCCGGTTCCGCTACCTGGTTTCCTCTTTCATCATAATAGATCACCGTGGCTCCTATCTCTTCTTCGGCACTGTCCTGCTTATTACCGGAACCATTGATGACACTCATTCCCCATCCCAGGGACCCCTGCAGGGGCGTTCCCATGGCATAGGCTGCTGCCATCGGCAGAATGGCGATCATCACACTTAGAAAGCCTGTGAGCAGCACGCTCCAGAAATACTGTTTGCGCAGGAACCAGAACAGATACCCCGCAGCCACCCCCACACAAAACAGCCCCGCGATCATCGTATCATAGAAATGCACCGCCAGCGTCATGGAAAAGCTCATGGCAAAAAATACCAGAGCAAGCCGGGACTCTTTGGGGAGCAGCCATTTTTTCACTTCCTGCCTTCTCTCCTGAAAAAAATAAAAGACAAAATAAATGGCGGGAAGAATAAAGATCATACCGTATTCCTGGGGAAGCACCGAGAAAAAGCGAAGATAGGTGCTGGGCTGCAGAAAATTACCAATTGCATAAATTCCCATGATCCCGTAACCGATGTATCTGCTCCTGCAGCAAAGGCGGATGAATCCCAGCAGAACCATATGGAGCATCAGCGTCTGCACAAAGGAAAAAAGCCGCATAAGAACATAACTGTCTATACCAAATACTGCGTGAAGATAATAGATCACACAGTGATATCCAAAAGGATATACACCGTCGATGAAAATATTATTTCTGCTCATCCCATTGATCCAATATAGATGAACAGGAGTGTCGGAAGCAGTATATCCATATTCCCGAAGCAGCTGTACACCATAGAAAGCTGCCAGCAGTACTAAAACCGCCGCCACCAGTATCCACTCCAGCCACCGTTTTTTTAAACTGTATAAAAGTCCGCGTCCCAGCGCTGCCATACCCTGCCGCAGATGATCCAGTGTCCGGAATACAACGGTCTTGCCTCCCAGTTTCCCCTCTGAGATGCGATGCAGGTTATGCCAAATACTGAGGAAAAAAGGGATAAGACGTATCTGGTTCAACCGCTGCCATAGAATAAGAGCTGGAAGAAAGGTACCGGTGATCAGCGTAAAACGGTTAGAAATATGAAGAAGCTGCAGCAAAAAAACGAGATTCATAATATAAAAATTTCCTGACAGCATACAGATAAAAAACTTCTGGACAAGCCTGCGCTCTCTTATCCTGTTATGCAGGACGAAGGCAGGCAGCAATACTGTCATGATCATATACACGCCTAAAATTTCGGTAAACTGTAATATTGTATAAAGCTTCATTGACATTTGCAGTACCTTCTAACTTTCCTTATTGCTGAAAAACCCGGATGAGCTCCAGCGTCTCATTGTCTATGACCACTTTAGAGCTTCGCAGCTGCGAGAGGACCTCAAAAAACCGCTCTCTGTCCCCAATAGAAAAAAATAATTTCAGCTGGCACGTATAGGTGGCCAATGTATCCGGATAATGTCCCACCGCCCGCTCACACCAGATCCTGCACCGCTCAAAATCCTGGATCTCCAGCAGGCGCATACTGACAGCCTGATAGTAACGGCTTGTCATCTGATCCGGATATTCCCAAAATAATAATTCACAGACTGAATCCATCTGTTCCACAAAAGATCTCTGTTCCATATCCGTAAAAACCTGCTGCCGCAGAACCTGATCCATATAATCAATAAGAATCCGGATGTATTCCTGCTGATTTTCTCCCCGCTTCTGAATCTCATTATAACACTTCTGCACCGTTGTCCGAAAATCATTCAGGGCATCCTGCAGAACCGAAGCAGCATAATGGGACGTTTCTGAATCCTCACTGTTTAATGCCAGTGAGATAGCTGCCAGCGACTCCCTGACGTCTCCCCGCACCACATTTAACATCAAGGTACGCAGATTATCCTTATCCGTAACAGCTAACGCCTCCTCCATGGAAACGACAGTACGCCCCCGCTCTTCATCGGCATGGATAAACGTCTTCACCCGGTCTTTTTTAAAGATCACATCCTCCAGATCCACCCCCTGGGAGAAAAAGCAGCGGTAAATGATATAACCTAAAAAAACATAAAGAACGCCAAGAACGGGGCATAATACCATCACCATTCCTTTGGAAATATAACTGAGAGGCCGCTCCTTATTTTGAACCCGGTTCCAGATCAGATACCCTGCTGCCACCAGTGTATTGATAAGGACCACAATAATGAATTTCTCCATATCTGAACTCATTCCTCGATTTTCTCAACAATCCTGCTATCTATCCCTGCCTCTGCAAATCTGCTGATAACAATATCCGCTTCCACCCGGACTGTATTTGCCAGAAGCACATACATTTTTCCATCCCTCATGGTACCAAGATAATCGGTCTGCCTAAGATTTCTCATCAATACTTTTCCGATCTGCTCATAATCTTTGGACTCAGTCTGGATCTGCAGCAGTGTACAGACAGTAAGGTTCTTCTTTTTTGCTTTATGATAGGCTTTCACAAGGGCACTGAATGCCTCCGGCTCCAGGATCTGGGTATCTTCTACATATCTCTGCTCTTCAAGAGCCGCCATATAACGGCTTGCCCGCAGCATGGCATTCTGGATCAGATAACTGATGACAACGAGCAAATTTGCCTGCCCCAGCGTCATCCGTTCCCATGGAATCCCCCATACCATAACGATCATATTCATTTCTTCTTTGTCATAAATGGCATTTGCCATCAAAGGGTATCTTTCATCCATCTTGCGGTTAATATACACCTTACGCTCTTTCAGGCTCTCATACAGCTCTCCCATCTCCGGATAGCGGATGGAATTTCCCAGCTTACGCGCCACCTCCGAGCTGGAAGAAAACAATCTGGCGTAATCCGAATTATACACCGTATAGATCGCCACATCTGGGCTGCGCAGGATCTTAGATAAGATCTCCACTGCGTAAAAGAGGACCTCTTCCGGCGTGTACTGATCCAGGGTAGATGTGATGCTGTACAGCTTTCCAATACTGTCCTTCTGATCGATCACCTGGCGCTCCAATACATCTTTCACCCGGACATTGCTGCTGTTGATATCTTTGATATCCCTCAGCTGACGTCCCAGACTTTTCTGGACTTCCGCCCCTTCTGTCCGTATGGCACGTATCTGATCCCTCATGAAGCCCACTACCAGACCAAGTATAAATAACTGCGCCATCCAGACATAGGTGGTATAATCCAGCATCACTTCAAATCCGCTGCGGGTGTACATTTGACGGAACAGATATCCACAGACTGCCAGCACAGCTGAAAAAATTGCCTGATGCTGTCCATAGACCACAGCAAAAAGCAATACATACAGCAGGTAAAAATCCAACCTGGAAAAATACCGGCTGTCTACCGTTCTGTTATTCAGCATAAAAAACGGGATAAAACAAACCATATTTTCTATAAATGGAACGCATGCCCTAAAAAACCACCCAAATTTTCGGAAAATATGCCCGCCAAACCTCTTTTTTTCTTCCTCTTCCTGTTTGAATACCTCTCTATGTTTCATGATATAAGAAGCCACTCTCTGGATCCCATCCTCCGGCGGATGACAGACAGCAGCTCCAAACTCATTGATAAACCGCTGATTGGAAAGTACTTTCCGGTTCTCCTCCAACTCTTTCACTTCTACAAGCTCTATGTTACTTCCTATGACCTGGCACAGAATCTCCCCAATCTGCATCTCCGTTACAGGAATTGAAGAAGAGATGTGATACAGAGAATATCCTGTCTTCTTATTATTCATAAACTGATAAATAAACTCTATAGCATCTGACTCGAATAAGAGAGACTGGGTAACGCTGGGGTTCGCAAGAAGATATCCCTGCTCCAGCGCCTTTACACACATGGTACCACAGAGCCCATCCAGCTGGCTCCGGTCTTTCGGAATACCATACAGATGATCCAGCCTGAGTACCACAATATCCAGTTCCTGGATTTCCCTGAAATTATTGCAGAGATACTCAGCCTGTACCAGCGCCATTCCACGGAATCCTTCCCCACAGCCAGTTACATCCTCTGTAATATTTTCCCCAAAACTTCCACGGTACACCTCTTCCGATGAGAGGTAGACAAACCGCCCCTGCCGCACGCAGGCAAAAGCGGTCAGCAGGTTCATAAGCGATGAGATATACCGCACAGAATCCCGCTCCCTTTCCTGCCAGGAAAAATTAGGATCATATGCCCCCAGAAATAAAGTCACATCCGGGCTGACACTTTCAAATATCTCATTCAGACTACTATTATCATAAGAAAAATCATAGCGTTCAAATACTTTTGCATAGGAACTTGTACCGAATTGTTCTCCCGTCAGCAGATACACCCTGTGCCCTTCTTTTCTCAGTTTGATGATCATCTGATTCATCAAACTTCCCGTGCCTCCAATAAGTAAAATATTCATTTCTGCCTCCACGCCATCTCATTCAGATCTGCCTCATTTATGCGCTTTGATTCCCTGCCGTTCAAGCTGCTGGCAAAATTCACAAAGATCCTTCCCCACCTCTTCCTGGGTAATCCCATATTCTTCTGCCAGCTCCGCCGAAATCTCTTCCTGCCCCATCCCCTTTTCCATCATTCTCCAGATCGAAGCTCCCATCTCATTCAGAGGCAGCGGTTTTCTGTAAGGATATCCCGGCTGGCTCATATCAAGCAGCCAGTAAATCCCGGCAGCATACCGCAGCTGGTACAAAGTTCTGCCAGATTCCGATTCTAACGGCATGTTTCTGATTCTCCTTTACCTTATCATCCTTCTAATATTTTTTCATTATACTACATAAACAAGGGGTTGTAAACCCTGGCGGGTGAGGGATATCCCTGGTTCACCGCTCCGTTTCCTTCTCACAAATAAATTCCTTTTTCCAATATACTTCTCCCACTTTGTATTCCAGGATCTTAAAACAGGAAATCGGATAATCCCTAAAACCAATATATTTGTGAAACTTAATAATTTTCTCCTCGCACTCTTTCCTTGTAGCATAAAATCCAATTCTTTTTGTTTCCCTAATGATCATATCATTAATTTTACTATCATAAATATGATACAATGCATATATAAGATCATTCCTATTCAGATATAAAACCCCCTTCCCATTGTGAGTTTCCAATATCAATCATACTCACATAAAGAGTATCTCTCCTTAATTCCCACTCCTTAATGATCTGATCCCTTTTTTCTTCCGCTTCTTTCTCTGTCAGAAAGATACCAAGCAAACTATATCTGTCATAGGATAAATCCCCATTTTCAACTTCTACGTAGTACTCTAAAATATACATACTTTTTCCCATAAAACAAGCCCATGCTGATTTTTTAATATTACTTCGACAATAAAACTTATACCTTTTACTATTCTTCTTAAAAAGTCCTATTATTCCACATAATAGTTGTATCATATTTTTACATCAAATACCAGTTAATATTAAAGATTTTAACTATGTAAGAACTTACTACTGAAAATGGTCAACCATTTAGCGGTACACACTTACTGATGTAGCCTCTCGATTGACTCGTATTATAAAAGAAATATCCATCACACACATAACCGCCTTCCCAATAGTCTTCAGGCAACTTCATCTGAAATTTCTCCCCTTCATCATAACAGCACAGCCATGATTGTTCCTCCTTGGTATATACATAATACAAAAGGTTTTCATCATAATTAATAATGCGATCAAAATGGTCAATAAGCTCCCAGCGCCATACCTGATCCTTCTCCAGGGAAAGCATCAGTGAATCCTCCCCTTTTTCTCCTAATTTGCGGATCTGCCGCTACTGCCCTGCCAAAACATAACATAGTTGATCCCTGTATGTAAACAGCTCTGCATAATGTGACTTTTTCTCTTTATCTTCCAATTTACACACCACAACATCTTTTCCCGAATCCAGATCCAGACAGCGGATCTTTTCCTCATACCTTCTTTTTATATAATACAACTTGTTATTATGAAAAACCGCATGGCTCACATTATCGTCCACAAGTTCCTTTCTCTTATTTGTCTCCGGATCCAATCTGCTTATACCAAGGCCACATTCGTACAAATAAATATTATCTTTATAGATCTTCAATCCAAATATGGAATCTAAAAGTTCTTTTACGGCGTAAATTTGTTTTGTTTCTCCCGTTGTCAGATTATACCGATATAACTCACCTTGGTCTATCACATAATACAACCCTTCTTTGTAAATATAAAGGAACCCAATGAAGCTGTCTTTTGGAGCCTTTGCTATACAGATCCTTTCATTTGTATCTTTATCAATCCTCAATATGGACTTTTCATTTATCAAAACAAATATATACTGCTCATTTTCATCTATTTTCTTCTCCCAGTCGGATGCCTTGCAGCATCCTATTTCTCCTGACAGCTCCTCTAGCGCGTTTTTCTTTTGTGGCTGCTCTGTAGTAGTTTCATCCCCCTTATTTTCAGAAGCATCTGGTTTTTCCAGTTCATTGCCTTTTATATTGGTTTGTACTGGTAATGAAGAGCTTTTCACCTTATTATCCGGTGAAACTGCTGATGTATTTTTCGCTGCCTCAAAACTGCTATATCCTCCGCACGAAACAAGCACCCCGCAACATAAAAAAACCAGCATAATACTAAATAGTTTTATATTTTTCATTTGACTTTCTTCTCCTTATTTAGTTTTTTATTTTTATTTAAGCACTTCCCATCCCCGGTAAAACATTTTCTTCCTTGGGCATAAATCTTATTCCGCATTATCTCAGGTTTTTGACTTGCAACTGCATTCCACTTATCCTTAGGTGCAGATTTCTCATACAATATAATGCCATAGTTCCCCTCAGTGGGTATATCCTGTATATCCGGTTTATCCTTCAATTTCTTCTGTATATTCCACACTGCGTATAGGGAAACCTCCCCCACTGTATTATGTTTTCTTTTATTATTGGTATCTGCGACCACGCCGTATATAAATTCGTTTGTGTCAAAATTGATTAATATTCCCACTGACCATCCATATTTATTAAACTTTTCTTTCTGTTTTTTTGTCTTATAGGGTATTACAAAATATGGTATTTCATCCGCTGCTATTCTATCCTGAAAATAAGACGTTTCATTATCAGCAGCATGATCTAAATCCCCATAGTAATTTCTTCGCTTCATTTCGTCAGATGCTTTCCCATCCGTATCAATTCTTAAATCATCTACCAAAAACAATTCCGAAGGCTTTTTGCTATTTCTGCTTTTTCCAAAACTTTCAGAGAATTCAGTATATGGATTTCTTTCATATCTAAACTTCTCCTTCTTATGCCCACTTGGATCCCAGGGTCACATCGATATCGACGTAAGCGCTGTCCTTTTTGTCACTGGGGATCCCATAGCGGTTGACTGCCGCCAGCTGGTTTCCGTTCTTATCATTTTTGTAGATGACAACGGAATCCTCATCTCTTTCCGGTTGTTGTTACTGTCATAGGTGTAGGCAGCTGTCTTTGTGGATTTTTTGCCTTCTTTATCCTGAAACGTGGCAGTTTCCTTGGATTTCTGTCCATTGACAAGATATTCGGAATGGTACTCAGAGATCACCCTGGCGCTGCCCGTCTGGTTCTTTTCTGAAGTCAGACGGTTAGAATATTTTGCATAACTCATTTTAATCATCTGTCCTTCTGATATTATCATACCAATTTGGAAGGCGGGTGACAACTACCCTACGCTAGAGGGCCACTTGACATAAGTAAAGTTACCAGATTTTCATTATCTCCTGCTTATCCACCAAATTTCCATCATAACTTACGACCCTTTCTTGAAACTTTGCCCAACCATTTAACAGCGTAATCCCTATTTCTCCATTATGGTCATAAATTTTTCTATTTTCTCCTGTTCTTAATGTTTTGCAATAGACCCCATCTGATTTATGATATAAGCAATTATCATCATCTTCATAAATCAATTCAATATTATTATATTCCATTTTCTTATACAATTTATCTTTTCCATCATATCGAAACGAAAAACTGTACTTTAAATCTTTAGTTAAAAACGACAACAAGTTTCCATGTTCCTCATATACATTACAAACCCCATAAATTGCATTGTTTTCCTGAAAACTATATATCAGAAAATTTTTTTCTTTTTTCCGCATCATACTATATATTTGATCTATTGTTGTTGACTTAATGCTTGTATAATACTCTTCAGAAGCAAGTTTTCCATCACAATACCTTACATAGTCAATTTGTTCCAAAACATCTAGTGGTTTTCTATTGCTATAATAGTCTTGTGTATGATAATAATCTGTTGAATGATAATAAAATTGTATATTTCCTATTTCTACTTTTCCGTTACCCTTAATTTCAATCCAATCTGAAAGTTTATTTGAAAAATTATCTAAAATTCACTTTCATTCATATAATGTGTTGCTTCAATATGACTATTGGCATAATTGGAGTTCCAACTAAAAAAATCATCAATGGCATCATCATAATAGCCAAATATATTGCCATTTAATACACTAACTCTTTTAAAAGGCAAGCCTATTTCATTAATTAATCGTGCATTATTATCATAAATTCTTAGAAATCCATCCGTTTCCTCTTCATTTGAACAAAATACATAAAAATAATCTTTTCCAGCTGCAATTTCTAAACATTGTCGATTTTCAGGCAGCTGCACAACTTTTTCCCCTTTCTCTTGTTCATCTCTAAATATCACCTCATTTGTTCTCATCGTAAGAAAGGCTATCTTTCCATTTAATTGTGCAAAAGAACAGTTTGATAATATCGGTCCAAGCATAGAAGAATCCTTAATTTCTTTCTTTTTACTGTAATTTTCACCAGAGAAAGAACATCCGTTCACAATGCCTATGATGCTTATACATAAAGCAAAATATAAAATACGTTTTTTCATTTATAACCATCCCTTTCATGTTACTAAAAAACATTATCCTCCCTGACAAGCATCATGGGGTTTTATATACGAAAATCGCTGCATGGGCACTTTCCGATTTCATAGAAGCAACCTAAAACATTGATATCTTCAACCAGGGAAATGCACACCCATGCACCAATTTTCCTCTTTACATCAACAATGACAACTATTCAAAAACTACCAATTAAACTTTGCTGTATTTTTGTTATCATTAACCTTCCAATATTTCCTATACTTTTTCCCCAATTTTATATATGCCTTTCTCAAATCTTGTGAAACATTTGAAAAATCTGCCGTACACTTTAATTTTAAATCTTTTGCCGTTCTAACATTTTGAATATTGGGATTAAATCCAGTTATCCACCAAGATAAATAATTTTCCTGTGGATAACGGATATTTGCCGGTGCACAGGTTGCATCCAGTGTCAATGTTCCTTTGTTGGTATCTTCTGTTGAAGTGTCATTATATTTCATTTCAAATTCATCACATGGGATACGATCCGCCATTTTAATCCAGCGATTGTCCGGATTCATGTGAAGCCCCATAGTCTGATTAAAATCCAAAAACGAATGTTGTAAATTGTCAATTGGTTTGTACATGATTTGTGCCCCTTTACTCGTGAAATTCTTCGAGAATCTGCAAGGAAAATGAATCCATTTTATTAAAACCCTTGCAAATATTATACCAAATATCAGGGAAAAAGTCAGTAAAATCAAGTATTCTAGCGTCAATTAGCAGACACTATTTAGAAATGATATCGCGGTTTCTAAATCCTAATTTAAACTATGACCAATCTCACGAGCCCCCAAGCACAAAAAAACTCCTAATAAAATATAGGAGTTTTTCTAGTATCTTATAGAAATGGACATTGCGGCTGTTTTATA